>JAKLIM010000193.1 GCA_022709605.1 Bacteroidota bacterium
AGAAATTATTGACCACAAAACTTTCATTGAAAATGCCGGTTTGCGCTGGGCGGTGGTGGAAAGTCTACCCGTAAGCGAAGCAATAAAGTATGCCGGAGTAAATCGCGATCAATTGATTGATAATTATATAGTTAGTCTCGGGAATCTGGGGAAGGCAGGCGTTACAACCGTTTGCTACAACTTTATGCCTGTGATTGACTGGATTCGTACCGACCTGAATCACAAATTGGCTGATGGAACTTCAACGCTATTTTTCGATAAAATACGTTTTGCTTATTTCGATATTTTTATTTTGGAAAGGAAAAATGCAAGGGCAGATTATTCAGTTGATGACCTCGAAAAAGTTGATGCACTTGCAAAAATAATTACGCAAGCCGAAAGAGACGAATTAGTCGATACCATTATTGTTAAAACACAGGGCTTTATCAACGGAAACATCAAGGAAGGGGACCAAAATCCGGTCGCTATTTTCAACCGTTTACTGGCACTTTACGATGGCATTGATAAAAACCGGTTGCGCGAAAATCTGAAATATTTCCTGCAACGCATCATGCCGGTTTGCGAGCAATACGGCATCAATATGTGCGTTCACCCCGATGATCCACCGTATCAAATGTTGGGATTACCCCGCATTGTAACAGACATGAACGATATTCAGTGGATTCTGAATACAATTGATAATCAGCACAATGGACTTACTTTCTGTGCCGGTTCATTGAGTGCCGGAGGTCACAACGATGTGCGTATTCTGGCCGAAAAGTTTGCCAAACGAACACATTTTGTGCATCTCAGAAGTACCGATGTACGTTCAAATGGCGATTTTATTGAAGCCTCGCATCTCGAAGGCCGTGGTCATTTAATCGACTTGGTGAAAATTTTCGAAACACAAAACCCCACAGTGCCGATGCGGGTTGATCATGGTAAATTGATGCTCGACGATGCCGACAAAGGTTACAATCCGGGTTATTCGTTTCACGGACGCATGTTTGCTCTGGCGCAAATGGATGGAGTAATAGCTACCGTAAAGCATGAATTGAGCACTGCTAAGTAAGTAAAACAGATTTTTTTTTGAACTATAAACACTGAATTAATGTACATGAAAAGGTACAATAATTCGGTGTTTTTTTGTGCATTATAAATTATCTTTGCTTTGAAATACTTTGATTCACAATCTATGTTTAAAATCAAAATTTTATTAGTTTTAATTTTCCTGTTTCAAATTTTTGTAACATCCGGGTTGTATTCGCAATCTAACTTTACTTTTGTTAAAGGAAATGACCTTCAGGTGTCGATAAATCAAAATGAAGCTGAAGTCGTTCATACAGCTTTGGAAATTTTTAGCAAGGATTTTCAACAGGTTTTTCAGGGTAAAGTAATTTTCAATTCGGTAGGGAATGTTTTAATCGGCACAATTGGTGGAAACAGTGAAGCTGAAAAGTTAATTAAATTAACTGATATACAGGTGCTTAAAACCAAACGCGAAGGATTTGTTTTGGAAGTACAAAACGGAAAACTGATTGTATTGGGAAGTGATAAGCGCGGAACAGCGTATGGGATTTTGGAAATTTCCCGACTTATGGGTGTTTCACCCTGGGAATGGTGGGCCGATTCACCAATTGCTACAAAAGAAAAACTTGTTCTAAAGAACGGATTTCGCACGTTGCAATCACCTTCGGTAAAGCATCGCGGTATATTTATCAACGATGAAGATTGGGGACTCACGCCCTGGAGTTATAAAAACTATGAGCCATCCGACATCAAAGGAGCTATCGGACCGAAAACACATGCCCGCATTTTTGAATTATTGCTTCGCCTTCGTGCCAATACTTTCTGGCCGGCAATGCACGATTGTTCAGTGGCTTTTTACATGACTCCCGGTAACAAACAAATGGCTGACAAATACGGCATTTACGTGGGTACATCGCATTGCGAACCCATGATGCGAAGCTCCAATACCGAATGGAAAATTGCAGGCACCGGCGACTACAACTACCTCACCAATCGCGATAATATTTTGAAATTCTGGGAAGAACGCACCACAGAACTTGCCAGTTCGGATAATATTTATACACTCGGCATCAGAGGTGTTCACGATGGTAAAATGCAGGGAGCAAATACAATTCAGGAACAAAAAGAAGCAATTACGCAGATTCTAAAAGATCAGCGGGAAATGATAAAGCGCATTGTCAACCCTGATATAGAAAAAGTTTCGCAGGTTTTTATTCCGTATAAGGAAGTGCTTGATGTGTATAATGATGGTCTTGAAGTTCCTGAAGATGTGACACTTATGTGGACTGATGATAATTACGGCTATATCAATCATTTTCCGAACAATGTAGAGCGCAACCGCAAAGGTGGCAACGGTGTTTATTATCACGTTTCTTACTGGGGACGACCACACGATTATTTGTGGCTATCGACGACCCATCCGGCTCAGATGTATTACCAAATGAAAATGGCTTACGACAAAGGTGCCCGTGATATGTGGGTTATCAATGTGGGCGATATAAAACCTGCCGAATATCAATTGGAAATGCTAATGGATATGGCCTGGAACATTGATGGTATTCCCGGAAATCAAGCAGGATTAGATAAACACCTGAAAAATTGGCTTCAACGTGAATTTGGCAAAAAACAGGCTGATGATTTATTGCAAATGATGAATGAATATTACCGCTTGGCTTATATCCGTAAACCAGAATTTATGGGCAATACACGCACTGAAGAAAGTAATCCTGCCTATAAAATTGTAAGCGATTTGCCCTGGAGCGAACAGGAAATCAACCAACGAATTGTAGATTATCAGTTTATCGAAAATCAGGTAAAGAAAATTTCATCAAGTATTCCGGAATCTAAAAAATCAGCCTGGTTTCAGTTGATTGAATATCCGGTAGTTGCTACGGCTCAAATGAATAAAAAAATATTATACGGTCAGTTGGCCCGCCACGGCAAAGCGGATTGGTCGTTGAGTGATAAAGCGTATGATCAAATTGTGTCACTAACAAAGCATTACAACGAACTGAACGGAGGTAAATGGAAATATATGATGGATGCTGCGCCACGTGATTTAGCTGTTTTCAAAAAAATACCACACGATACCGTTTCAACACCTTTGCAGCAAACACTGAATCCCCTTTTTCTTTTCAATGGTATTGATTATAAAAACTATCAGGGAATAAAGCCGATTGTTTTAGGTCATGGATACGAAAGGAAAGCAATTTGCATAGAGAAAAATACAACGGTAAACTATGTTTTTAAATCGAAAAAAAGTCAAACAGTAAGAATTGAAATAGCCTTAGCGCCCAATCATCCGGTCGAAGGAAAGGACATTCGATTTGCAGTGTCGCTGGATAACGAACCAGAGCAGCTCATTGATTTCCGTACTTTTGGTCGAAGTGAAGAGTGGAAGTTAAATGTGCTAAGAAATCAGGCCATACGGAAAATAAATTTTGTAATAAAAAAAGCAGGAAAGCATACCTTGAGTTTCAAGGCTGTTGACGAAGGTGTAGTGTTGGATCAGATTAAAATATTTGAAAAACAATAGTATTTACTATTTTTACAATTTACCATTTATAATTAAATATATAGGCATATAATCACATTTAATTCTCATGAAAAAATACTTCCTCTTAATTTTATTTGAAGTTAGTGTATTGACTTCTGTTTATTGTCAATATCAAAGCAACACAATCAGACAGAAATACAACTTCAACTCCTCGTGGTTGCTAAAAGTTGGAGATTTTAAAGAGGCAAAAGAAACAGCTTACATTGATTCCGACTGGAAAAAAGTGACTTTACCCTATGCTTTTAATGAGGATGAGGCTTTTCGTTTGCACATTGAGCAACTCACCGATACGATTGTGTGGTATCGCAAACATTTCAAATTACCAAAAACAGATGCTGGAAAGAAAGTTTTTATCGAATTTGAAGGAGCTCGTCAAGGCGCTGAGGTTTATGTAAACGGTCAGTACATTGGTTTGCACGAAAATGGCGTTATGGCTTTTGGTTTCGATATTACACATGCCATTCAATACGAAACTGAAAATGTTATTGCGGTGCGGGTGGATAATAACTGGAGTTATCGGGAAAAAGCTACTAACAGTACTTATCAGTGGAGCAACAAAAACTTCAATGCCAATTACGGTGGATTACCCAAAAATGTATTTCTGCATGTTACCGGAAAAATATATCAAACCCTGCCTCTTTATTCGAATCTGAAAACCTCCGGAACGTATGTTTTTGCAGATCAATTCGATATCAAAAAACGAAAAGCAACCATTCACGCGCAGGCTGAAGTCAAAAATGAATCAACTCAATCCCGGGTTGCTTATCTTAAAGTTGAAATTATCGATCCTGATGGAAATAAAGTGGCAAATTACTATGGCAAACCAACCGAATTGAAATCAGGCGAAATATCAATATTAAATGCTGAATCGCAGATTAAAAATCTGCATTTCTGGAGTTGGGGTTATGGTTATTTGTACAATGTAATTACACAATTAATTATCGATAATCAGGTAATCGACGAAGTAAAAACGACGACCGGTTTTCGGAAAACAGAATTTAAAAACGGCATGATTTGGCTCAACGACCGCATCATCCAAATGAAAGGGTATGCGCAACGTACCAGCAACGAATGGCCCGGTGTTGGCATGTCGGTTGCGCCTTGGTTGAGCGATTACAGCAATGGATTGATGGTGGAAAGCAATGCCAATATGGTTCGTTGGATGCACGTAACACCGTGGAAACAAGATGTTGAATCGTGTGACCGCGTTGGATTGATGCAAATGTTTCCGGCTGGCGATGCAGAAGCCGATGTAACCGGCCGACGGTGGGAGCAACGTACTGAATTAATGCGCGATGCCATCATTTATAATCGTAACAATCCGAGCGTTGTTTTGTACGAATGTGGTAACGAGGCGATTAGCGAAGAACACATGGCAGAGATGAAAGCCATTCGCGATAAATACGATCCCAATGGCGGACGTGCTATCGGTTCGCGCGAAATGCTCGACAGCAAAGTGGCTGAATATGGTGGCGAAATGCTTTATATCAACAAAAGTGCCGGTAAACCATTTATTGCCACCGAATATTGTCGCGACGAAGGTTTGCGAAAATACTGGGATGATTTTACGCATCCATTTCACAAAGATGGTGCGGGTCCATTGTACAGAAATGCAGATGCAAGTGCCTACAACCGAAATCAGGATTCGTTTGCCAAAGAAGACATTATCCGTTGGAATGATTTTTTTGTCTGTCGTCCCGGTACAGGAAAACGAGTTAGTTCGGGCGGTTTAAATATCATTTTCTCCGATACCAATACACATTGTCGCGGTGAAGAAAATTACCGCCGCAGTGGCGAAACCGATGCCATGCGTATTCTGAAAGATGCGTATTCGGCTCATCAGGTGATGTGGGACGGTTGGGTTGATATCGAAAATTACCGGACTCACATTATCGGACATTGGAATTATGCCCCCGAAACGGTAAAGGATGTGCTGGTAGTTTCGCCATCCGATAAAGTTGAACTTTTTATAAATGGAAAATCAATCGGTTTCGGTGAAAAAAGTTACAGTTTCCTCCATACTTTTAAAAAAGTGAAGTACGAAGCAGGTGAATTGAAAGCAGTAAGTTTAAATAATCGAAGTAAAATTCAAAGTTCAGACATCATAAAAACTTCAGGAACACCTTTTGCTTTAAAACTCACTCTGATTGATCGACCACAACCCGTAAAAGCCGATGGAGCTGACATGGTTTTAGTTCAGGTAGAGGTTGTGGATGCCAATGGTCAGCGTTGTCCCGATGTGCATCCGTTGGTTGACTTTAAACTGGAAGGACCGGCAGAATGGCGTGGCGGAATTGGTCAGGGACCAGATAATTATGTGCTAAACACGACATTGCCAGCGGAATGTGGTGTAAACAGAACTTTAATTCGTACCCTTACCACTGCCGGAAAAGTAACAATTAAAGCCATTTCTGCAGGACTAAAAAGTTCAGAGACAAGTTTTACAACGGTTCCTTTTGTAACCGAAAACGGACTGACAACAACTTTGGCTTCAGATGGATTAAAAGGTAATTTGAAACGGGGCGAAACGCCCAATACACCTTCCTTTAAAATAAGCAAAACATCGCTCGAAGTATCAAGTGTTGTTGCCGGAGCGAATCACGAAAAAGCGCTACAAAGCATCGACGATAATGAATTAAGCGAATGGACAAACGATGGAAAAATTAGCACCGGTTGGATTAAATATACCCAGAGGAAAAAAAGTACAGTAACTGATGTATCTTTGAGATTGACCGGCTGGCGTTCGGTAAGTTATCCAATCGAGATTTTGGTTGATAATAAAATTGTGTGGAAGGGAAATACTCCACAATCTTTGGGTTATGTGTATTTAAATTTTGCTCCTGTTAAAGGCAAAACAATTACAATACAGCTTACAGGTGCTAATACCGAAAAAGATGCATTTCAGAACATGATAGAACTGAATGGAAACAAAGAATTAGATGGTTTTAAAAATGCAGCTAACGCCAATACCAAAGGACAATTACGAATTGTTGAAGCGGAATTTTATTCAAAAAAATGAAATTCATTAAATTTTCAAGGTCAATGATATGAAGAAAATTGTATTGCTTGGTTTAATAAATTTTTTTGTTTTCTCAATCAGCGCAAAAAACTATTATATTTCCCCTGAAGGAAATGATGCGACCGGAACCGGAACAATTTCGGCTCCTTACGCAACTATTATGAAAGCGCATCAATTTGTAGTAGCCGGAGATACTGTTTTTCTTCGTGGCGGAACTTATAAAATGACCGAATCGCAGATTTATCTGAAGTCGAGCATATTTGCATATATGAATTATCTCGACAAAAGCGGTACTTCCGCGTCGAAACGAATCTGTTATTGGGCATTTCCCGGCGAAAAAGCTGTGATTGATATGTCGGCTGTAAAACCGGTTGCGTTCCGCAATATTGTTTTTTATGTTAAAGGTTCCTATTTGCACATCAAAGGGTTAGAAATTATTGGCACACAGGTTACCATCACAGCACATACGCAATCGGAATGTTTTCGAAACGAAG
>JAKLIM010000194.1 GCA_022709605.1 Bacteroidota bacterium
TGAGCGCAAAGCCAAACTTGTTTGAGCTTTGCCGAATCGCGAAACAAATCATGTAAGTAATTTGTGAAGCAGTGAGCGCAAAGCCAAACTTGTTTGAGCTTTGCCGAATCGCGAAACAAATCATGTAAGTAATTTGTGAAGCAGTGAGCTCAAAGTATAATACATTGTAACTAATTTGTAAATATTTTAATAATAACAAAATCATGAAAATAAAATTAATTGTCTTATTATCAGTATTTATTGTCGAATTTGCAGGCGCTCAAAACGCACAACAGGGCAAATACTTTTTTGTAAAATCCGGACATATTGAATATGCACTTGGTGGAAACACAACAGGTACTAAAACAGTATGGTTCGATGATTATGGAATGTTGATGTACACATTGACCGAAAGTACCACTGTTGCTAAAATACTTGGAATTAAAAGTAAAAGCAATGAGAAAAATCTTGAAATAAGAAAAGGGGATAAAATTTGGAAAATTGATTTGCTGAAAAATACAGGTGGTATTATTGATATCGAAGCTCAGACAAAAAAAGGGAAAGACATGACGCTTGGGAAAAGTGATGCTCAACTACTTGAAATGGAGAAAAAAGTACTTACTGACATAGGCGCTAAAATTGAAGGATATGAAACTTTTTTAGGAAAAAAATGTCTGAAATTTAGCCTCGGATCCACTAATTTTTTACAATATAAGGGAATTCCACTCAAATCGGATGTGCCACTTTTGGGAATAAGTTACACAGAAACAGCTACATCTTTCGAAATGAATATTAATGTACCTGCCAGCAAATTCGAGATTCCAAAAAATATTAAATTAGAGGAAGCAGTAGAATTACCCGATCTGTCATCGGGATTAGGTTCGCTCAAAGACCTCGGTAACATACTGAAAGGAGAAGATGACCAAAAAAACAGCGATGGACTTGCTCCCGGCATGAATTACGGTAAATTTGTTGAAGCCACAAAAAACCTGGCAATTCCCGGCTATCGCTATTTTATGAGTTCGAACGATGATCAACTTTACCTAACAACTTATGTAAAATCTGAAAATGATCAGGTGATAATATTTGCCGAACATGACTCACGTTTCGATGAGTTGGTTGTGGGTAATGAATCTCAGGATGTAAAAAGTAAATATACACTGAAAGGAAGATCGGCAGCATTTATTCATATCAACAAAGAAGATGACGGAACGCCGGTTGAATCCCGCATGCTGATTACACGCTTGCCTTTACAGAAAACTGCTCTTTATATTATTAGTGCTAAAGCCTTTACTCAAAAACAGTTGGAAGATATATTGGCACAAATAAAATTATAAGTTGGCATAAACATAATGGATTAAAAACAGTACTTTTTATTTTCAAAATTGACCTTCAACGGGTGAATAGATTCAGGTTTATATACTAATAATTACAATACAAAATATCAATAATCACACATTTAAAAAAACAAAATGATGAAAACTATTATTGGCGCACTTTTAATTTCAACCACTTTGCTTTCGTGCGGAGGCAAAAGCACAAATTCAGGTACATCAAGCAGCAATAACGAAACCGCTGATTATAACAGCATTGTTGTGACCTACCAAAACACAGTAGATATGATGGGGGTAAAAACGACTACCAACGAAACGATCTGGAGCGATGAAAAAAATAATCGCAAAGCAACGTTCACTTCCACCGAAACCAATTTCATGGGTCAAAACACCAAAGAAGAAAGCTTATCTATTGAAAATGGAGATTGGGGTTATAACATTAACCTGAATGAAAAAACAGGAACAAAGTCCAATATTAAGGAGATGAAGTCGATGGCTACCGCAATGGCTGCGGGTTTAGCAATGAGTGGAGACTTGAAAGACATAAAAAGTCTGAAAGATTTTGTTGAAAGTAACGGCGGGAAAATGCTCCCCAACGAAACTATTCTGGGCAAAGAATGTACCGTTTACGAACTCATGGGCACAAAACAATGGCTTTACAAAGGTATGGTTTTGAAAGCCATGATGGGAGATAAAGTGATGATGAATGCTGTAAAAGTAGAAGAAAATGTGAAAATTCCTGCCGAAAAATTTGAAGTTCCGGCTGGTATTACCATCACTGAAGCGCCTGAAATGAATGAATAGGCGCCAATTTTTTAAAAAGTACGTAAAAATCAAAATAGAAGTATTTGGAATACACGTAAGACACAAAAATTGAAAAATATAGGTCGGTATGAATAAGAGAAACGTTAAGGTTAAATACTCCTTATGCAACCAAATAATTCATCTGATTTAAGAATATTTTTTATCTGATTATGAAATTCGATGATTGTTTATTGAACTGGCTTTCTGTCAATTTGTTTGTTTGTTTATGCAAAAGAGGTTGACTTTTTATAAGTCAACCTCTGTTTTTTGTGTATGTATTTGTTTGTAAATAAGATAGTTGTATGTTTTAATTCGGATACAAAATGTATTATTCGAAAAACTAAGTATCACAAAGAGTTATAACTTTTTCTTATTTTCGACTTCTGTTTTATGCTTTTTTGCTTCCTCCCAAAGTTGTGGTGCAACTTTTAGTGTGGTTTTATAGGTAATCGAATTTTCAATAAGTTCTTCACTGCCAATTCCGAATTTTGTATGTAATACATCAAATACATTCATCAAAACACTTACAATTAAAGCATATTTTATTCCTCCGAAAACACCTCCCAGAAATTTATTTAACCCACCTAACGATATAGCATTGAATAGTTTATCGAGCAAATGGGCAAGTATCAACATGCCTACCGCAATGGCAATAAACAACAACAGAAAAGCTACAGGTTGTGCTGTTTTGGGTGAAATGCTGATTGTATTCACCAAAACTCCTGCAAACCACGGCGAAAAGAATTTAGCGCCATAAATACCCAATACGATGGCTGCAAGCGAAATCAATTCTTTAATAAGCCCTTTGAAAATTCCCACAACAAATCCTATGGCTATGGGTATAAGAATAATAAGGTCAAGTGAATTCATTTAATTCTTTTTTTGCAAAACTAATAAAATATTTCATATTCAAAGGTTTTCAATCGCAAACGGACAACAATTTCAATTTTTGTATAATTTCAAAAAATACGTTATATCTCTAATATTCAATTATTTAATTAATTTAACATAGAATTAAATACTTCAAATATTTTTTGGCACAATAATTGGTTGTTGATTGATACGGCTACAAAAAAAGCATTAACAAAATAATAATAACAATTTAAAAATTTACGGCCATGAAAGCGAAATTAATTAGTATGATGATTGGGCTGATTTTATTGACAAGCACATCAATTTCGGCACAAAAAAGAGTTACTGTTGAAGCAGTAAGCGATGATATCAGTTACTATCTGGATCTGAAAGCGGTTGCTTATATTTTCGGAGAATCATCGAATCTTGAAGATTTTGAAAACAAACTGAACGATAATGACAACAACATTTCAAACTTAGATTTGAATGGTGATGGTTATGTTGATTATCTGAGAGTTATCGAAGTATCCGAAAACAATGTACATTTAGTTGTAATACAAGCAATCCTCGACAATGATGTTTATCAGGATGTGGCAACTATCGTTGTAGGTAGAAATTCGTACAATAAATTGAACATTCAGGTTGTAGGCGACCCTTATTTATATGGCAACAATTATATAATTGAACCCTATTTTTATCGCACACCTTCAATTATATCCTGGTTTTGGTCACCTTATTACGTACGTTGGCATTCACCATTTCGTTGGGGACATTATCCACGATATTATTCATATCACAGACCGTTGCAATTAAACATTTACCTGAGCCATGTGTCGAACCGTTTTTACAACAATAACATTCGCTATCGTTACTCAGATAACTACCGATACAATGACTATAATCACATGCGTAACTCGATAAGCAGAAGTGACTATAGTAGAAATAATCCGGATCGCAATTTCAGTCGCAGAAATAACGAATATAGCAACAAACGCGAAATGCAATCATCGAGAGAAAGAAACTCAAATATGAGGGATAATAACCGGAACAACGAGAGAATGAACTCCGGAACACGTGAAAATAGGATAAACTCCGGAACACGTGAAAATAGAATTAATTCAGGAACACGTCAAAATTCAGATATAAATAATTCAAGGAGAAACAATGAGATAAGAACCGGCAATTCCCGAATTGATAACGATAGAAGCGGTGTTGAACGAAATAGAAATATGAATTCGGGTACCCGAAACAATGAAATATCCCGACCTGCAAACCGTAGCAATTCTGAAATGCAAAACAGAAACGAAAGAACTGTAAATCCTTACAACAAAAGCGAAAACAGAAACGAGCAATCGATTGGTAATGAACGATCAATAAACCGGCCGGAACCAAGAGTGCGCGAACAAAGAACAGAACAAAGAGAAGCCTCCAGTTCAAGAAATTCAGGAAACTCAAGTGTTCAAACCCGTGAAAGATCGAGTGTTCAAGCGCCTTCACGATCAGCAGAAAAGCGTGAAAGACCAAGTGTTCAAGCACCATCGCGGTCTGCTGAAAGAGCTGCTCCTTCGAGGAATGTTGAAAGACAAAGTTCGCCACGCAGCAATGACAGACCCGCAGCTTCAAACAGAAGTTCGGAAAACAGAGAATCAAGAAGGTAAAAAAGTTAATATAGATTGTGGATTATTAGTTGACAAACGGGAAATCGAAATTATCGGTTTCCCGTTTAATTTTTGTTGTTAAAAAAATCGCTTTTAAATCAGGTTTCGTACCCTGAATTCTATTCCAAACAACATAAAATAACTATTTGTCATCTCAACAATTTAATGTATATTTGTATGTTTTAAAAAAAAAGATACCAACAAACAAAATTAATTTTAAATACCTGAACATTAGATATTTATAAATTATAAATAATTAATTTTATTGTAATGACTGTAGAAGAAGTAGAAAAAGCAAATGCTGAATATGGAGCAAATAGTATCCAGGTACTAGAGGGTTTAGAAGCTGTACGTAAACGTCCCGCCATGTATATTGGCGACATTGGCGTAAAAGGATTACACCATTTGGTTTACGAAGTTGTTGACAATTCCATTGACGAAGCACTTGCCGGGCATTGTGACCTGATAAATGTAACGATAAATGAAGACAACTCTGTAACTGTAATTGACAACGGACGCGGAATTCCGGTGGATATGCACGAAAAAGAAGGAAAATCAGCGTTAGAAGTTGTTATGACTGTTTTACACGCCGGTGGTAAATTCGACAAAGACAGCTACAAAGTTTCAGGTGGTTTGCACGGGGTTGGAGTTTCGTGTGTGAATGCACTTTCTTCATTGTTACACGTTGAAGTATCGCGTGGAGGAAAATTATATATGCAGGAATACGAATGTGGATTCCCGAAATTTGACATCAAAGAAATAGGAACTTCTACTTCGACAGGTACATTGGTAACTTTTTTACCCGATAGCAGTATTTTTATCGAATCGGTTTATAAATACGATATTCTGGCCACACGTTTGCGTGAACTTGCATTTCTGAATGCCGGTTTAACACTAACTTTGACTGACAAACGAATTGTAAACGAAGATGGTACGAACAAATCAGAAGTTTTCCATTCTGTCGAAGGCTTAAAAGAATTTGTTGAATAC
Source organism: Bacteroidota bacterium (assembly GCA_022709605.1). GTDB lineage: Bacteria > Bacteroidota > Bacteroidia > Bacteroidales > Paludibacteraceae > Paludibacter. The sequence goes on from JAKLIM010000194.1 coordinate 5,618, forward strand.
ATTGATGAAGCCCGCGAAAAACTTATCGATAGCGTAATCCATATCAATACCGAAAAAAATGGTACTCCGGTTGAAATAGCGATGACTTATAACACTTCGTACAACGAAAATATCCACTCTTACGTAAACAATATCAACACCATAGAAGGTGGAACGCACCTTGCAGGTTTTCGTCGTGGATTGACGCGTACATTGAAAAAATATGCCGAAGACAGCAAAATGCTCGAAAAACTGAAAATTGAAATCAGTGGCGATGATTTTCGTGAAGGACTTACAGCTGTAATTTCGATAAAAGTTCAGGAACCTCAGTTCGAAGGACAAACCAAAACCAAGCTCGGAAACAACGAAGTAATGGGTTCGGTAGAAATGGCTGTTTCGGAGGCATTGGGAAATTATCTGGAAGAAAATCCTAAAGCTGCACGTATTATCGTTGAAAAAGTGATACTTGCTGCTACAGCTCGTCATGCTGCCCGCAAAGCACGTGAAATGGTGCAACGTAAATCGCCACTTTCAGGCGGTGGATTACCCGGAAAACTGGCCGACTGTGCCGACAAAGACCCTGTAAATTGCGAGCTTTACCTTGTCGAAGGGGACTCTGCAGGTGGAACAGCCAAACAAGGTCGAAGCCGTCAGTTTCAGGCAATTTTACCGTTGCGTGGAAAAATTCTGAACGTTGAAAAAGCCATGCAGCATAAAGTGCTCGAAAGTGAAGAAATACGCAATATTTATACCGCATTGGGAGTAACAATTGGTACAGAAGAAGACTCAAAGGCACTAAATATCGCAAAACTCCGTTATCATAAAATAATTATCATGACCGATGCCGATGTGGACGGAAGCCACATTGCAACTTTGATAATGACATTTTTCTTCCGTCACATGAAAGAACTGATTGAATATGGTTATCTGTATATTGCTACTCCTCCGTTATATCTATGTAAAAAGGGGAAAATAGAAGAATATTGCTGGAATGAGCAGCAAAGACAGGCTTTTATTGAGAAATATGGTGGTGGAAGCGAAGGTGGAATTCACACGCAACGATACAAAGGTTTGGGTGAGATGAACGAAATTCAGCTGTGGGATACAACAATGAACCCGGCTAACCGCACATTACGTCAGGTAACGATCGAAAATGCGGCTACTGCAGATCACGTTTTCTCCATGTTGATGGGCGACGATGTAGCACCACGACGTCAGTTTATTGAAGAAAATGCAACCTACGCAAAAATTGATGCGTAAATATATTTCAAGTTCCGTGTTTCGTGTTTCGTGTTAAAACACGAAACACGGAACACGAAACGCGAAACACGAAACATGAACATAGCCGTATATTGCTCATCGAGTAACCACATTGCTGAAATTTACAAACAAGCTGCTTATCAACTTGGTGAGTGGATTGCTGAAAGTGGAAATGTGTTGGT
>JAKLIM010000195.1 GCA_022709605.1 Bacteroidota bacterium
AAATGGTTTTGAAAATATCAGAAGCCACTTCGCGATGTGTAGCCGATGTGGTTCGCGAATAAATATCGAACGAAATTCCAAAATCAGCAAACGATTTTTTGATAATTCCATGATAACGGTCCACAATATCCTGCGGCGTAACACCTTCTTTCTTCGCTTTTATGGTGATAGGCACACCGTGTTCGTCGGAACCTCCGATGAAAAGAACCTCTTCGCCTTTCAAACGGAGATAGCGCACATAAATATCGGCAGGAACATATACGCCCGCCAAATGACCGATATGAACAGGACCATTAGCATAAGGTAAAGCGGAAGTTACGGTGGTACGTTTGAATTGTTTCATGTTCAATGTTTTACGTTTTTGTGTCAGATGTTTTTTTACTCCTTAATTCTGATTTATTTGGGAGTGCAAAGATACTTACAAAAAATTATATTTCAGATATTTTTTTTTAGGGATTTGAAAAATCGATATTTCAACACTTGGTTTTGATAATGTGCTAATTTCAATTTATTTAATTACATTTGTGTCAATAAAATAAAACAATTAATTAACTCATAATTTTATTCGGTATGTTATATTTAATAATAGTTGGCATTATTGTCGTTATAGTAGGAGTTTCAGCAAAAAAAGCAAATTCTCCGGCCAGACCCTACGGTAATTTAATCATGATTATTGGGTTTGTAATTGTTATCTTAAGTGCGATTATGGCTTCGGTAGTACAAATAAATCCGGGCGAAATTGGGGTTCAAAAACTTTTCGGGAAAGTAAATAATAATACGCTTGAAAGTGGTTTAAATGTTGTAAATCCGCTGGTTGAAGTGGTTAATTTCGACATAAGAACTCAAAATTATACCATGTCCGGCGTGCAGGATGAAGGCGACAAATCGGGAGATGATGCTATCAGGGTTTTATCAGCCGATGGGTTGGAAGTTGTTATCGATTAAACGGTATTGTATAAACTTGTACCTTCGGAAGCACCACGTATTTTACAGGAAATTGGAACTGATTACCGCAATACAATTGTGCGACCGATTTGTCGTACAAAAATACGTGATAATGCTGTATATTACGATGCTGTTGCATTGTATTCGACCAAACGCGATGAATTTCAGGGGCGTATTTTTGCCAGTATCGAAAAAGATTTCAAATCCCGCGGACTGTTGCTCGAACAACTATTAGTCCGAAATATTACCTTGCCTGCCTCGGTTAAAACTACCATTGAATCGAAAATTAATGCGGAACAGGAAGCGCAGAAAATGACTTTTGTGCTACAAAAAGAGAAACAGGAAGCTGAACGAAAACGAGTTGAAGCGCAAGGTATTGCAGATTATCAGAAAATATTAAGCACCGGTTTGAGCGACAAACAGTTGCAGTACGAAATGATTAAAGCCATTGCCACTTCGCCCAATGCAAAATTGATTATCATGAACGGTGGAAAGAATAGCACTCCGGTAATTTTGGATGCTAAATAAAAATTGAAATAGCAATCACGAAAAAAGCAGAGCCATCCGGTTCTGCTTTTTTGTTCTAACTATTTTAGCATTAATGTATAAAAGTATGACACCTTAATAATCATTTATCCATCGTAAATTCTTATTTTCTATTTTTAAATTTCGAAAAGTTATTTACCTTTTAATTATTTTTTTCACTACGCTTTCACCATTTTCAAAGTTCAATTTTATGAAATAAATATTCGGAGTCAAGCGTTCTACATTGATTGTATTTGTAGCTGAATAATAATTGTTTTCAATAGTTACAATTCGTCCTAACATATCCGAAATTTCATAAGATTTTATAATAAGATTATTACAATAAACACTAACAGTAGATTGAGCAGGTAAAGGATATACTTTAATCATTTCTTCTAACTCAACGTTGTTTATTCCAGTTAAACTGCTTGCCGCTACCCAATTAGAGGCAATGCTGTTGTCGTATTCAGGATTTATCAATTGTAGAAAAGCACCAAGTCCATCTGCTTCAAGCGGCCAAGGTTCACTATCGGAATATTCCACATAATCTATAATATTTCCAAAAGCATCAGCAAGTACCAATTTTTCGGAATCATTCGATAAATTTCGTGTAAACTGTCCGAAAGGTTTTATACCATAGATTAATTCAAAATTTTTGGCACTTGCCGCAATATAGATTTTGGCATTGGCAGCTATGGTTGAGTTTGCCGGAAAAATATATGTAAGCCCCAATTCACGGAAATACATGCTGGTAAGATTCACTTCAACATTGCTGTTGTTTGTTATTTCAATAAATTCCAGACTGTCACTTTCAATTTCGCCCGATGCAAAAGGGTGATAATTTATTTTTGAAATGACCAGCGCAGGTAGTGCAACATTGGTACAAGCCTGATAACTCGAAAGTTGTGAGTTCAGCCAGTTTGTGCGGGTTTGCATCCATGTTTTCATGTTGGTTACATTGGTTAGGTGGGTGCTGATTGTGTTCCACCGGCTTTGCTCGCGTACTGCAGCTTCGGCAATAAGATTATCAATTTGTTGAATCTTTGCTGAAATAACCGAAAGATTAAGAGGTTGATTTGCAGCAGTAAGTTCAGCCCATCGTCTCGAGAAATAGCATTTGAATGTTGTGTTCAAAAACAGATCGTACCAGAATCTAGCTCCGTCGTTTCCGCCATCGTTAAATTGCCACACATAAGTTTTACTGCGGTCGAAACCATAGACAAATAAATCATTTCCGTACGTTAAGTTAAAATCCCAGATCGGACCGGCTCTTACTTTTCCATTCCTATCCTTGTGAAAATAAGTACTTAACGAATATCCATCCGGATTAGATGCAAACTCGTTCAATATCATAAAATCAACAAAAGTCGGCACATCGATAATGGACGGATATCCTGTTGTGATAGTGCCATTTTGGGAGGTCATAACATTTTTCAATGAAACGAACTGATTTTTGATATACGTGTTTTGTTGAGTTGTTATTTCACCAGGTTTAGGACTGTCATGAATAAAATTGGCGTTAGGGATACTCCATGCCACAGGATCGCCACCAGTAGTTTTATCACATTTGGTTACGTAGCCACCGGTTACATTTTGACCTGTATTGTCGGTATTGGTCATTTTGATTATATTTATTCGGTCGTCGTTAATTTTTAGTTTTTCCATAAAAATATACAACCCCTTATAATCGCCGTTCACAATTACTTCACAATAAACGCCTCTAGGTGAATAATTTCCCATGTTTCGGGCAAAATCGTACGACAAATAATCGCGCATTAACGAAGGATCGAAAGCAAGCGAGTTTAAAACCCAATCGTTTTCTTTCGGCATTCCTAATAAACTCACATTGTTATTCGATACATTATCGTCCTTCAGAGTGGTTAACCCGTAAGGTTTTTTTGGAAGATCCTGCGACGACGATCCCCTGAGTTCTATTGCGATTCTTCCATTGTAATTGAGGTAATTGGCGTCATTCTGATCGGTCATGTAATTTCGTGTTCCATCCAACCGATAAATAATTTTCATTGATGCTAAAATTTTAGGCTCGTTGGGTATTTCGTAGGGTTTTCCAGTTGAAGGATTAATATTGGTAGTAATAATCACAATCGGCAAATTACTGTCAGTTAAAGTTATAGCATAAATTGTTGTCGTTGATAAAAGTAAAATTATTGATAAAATTAAGTGCAATTTTTTCATTATTCCTTCAAATATTTGTTTCAAAGGACAAATATAGATACATTTTTCTAAAATCTTATTAAGATAATAAATATTGATATTAACAACCTGAATCTTTCATTTCCGATTTAATCGTTATTTTTGCAAAAAAACAATTAAGAATATAGTACTGTGCCCAAAAACAAAGCCATTTTAAAAGAACAACTATCCCAACTCCCGAAAAAGGAATTGGTGGATATGTTATTAAAATTATCGGGCAAGCGATTTAATTACGAGTTTTTATTGGTGAATTTTCTGGATAAAGAGGGTGGCGAGCAAACGCTGTTCGAAGAAGCTGTTGAAGCTATTGATAAGCTTGACCAAAAGGATTACAAAGGTAGCACGATACAAAAACAGGCTGCTAATAAGCTGAATGCGTGTATAAAACGCATTAACGAATTTACAATAGAAACTAAAAATAAAAAATTAGAAGCCGATTTGGTGCTTTATGTGCTTGAATTACAGTTTGATAATCCGGTAAAGATTTTCGGGGCACGAATTTCAGGTTACGATTATAAAGTTGGTTTGTTGCTCAAAAGGCTCATTACGCTTGTTACAAAAAAAATGCATCCTGATTATCTTGTGGATTATCAGGATACTATAAATGATTTCTTGACAAAATTACATAAAACCTCCAATAGGATTCAAACAATCAAGGAGTTGCCGAAAATAATTGAGTAATTTTATTGTTGTGATTCTATTGCGTTTCAATTTTTCGAATTAAATCTTTTCCATCCAGATCAATTTTTGAAAATGCAAACCATTTTTTAGCCAGATCTTTAAGCGAAGCTCCAATGTGATAAACTGTTTCATCGTCGATTATCAAAAACCGGTCGTGAGATTTTGCAAATACTTTTACTACAACAGGTTCGTATTGAGCATTAAACTTATCAATATCCAATTGCAATTGGTTGGATATTTTTGATGTGTAAATAATCGCTTTTGCTCCCTCATTTCGCTTCGACATCAAATGTAAAACACTTTCATCAATGTAATTATCTATCAGAACGATTGATTTTTTGGCTGATTTCACTAAATCAGCAGCAAATTTCCATGCATCAAAAATTTGTCCGTCGTAAAAAATTCCTTCATTTGGCGGAAGTGAAGTTTTTATCAGCAAATCAAATTTTTGGTCGTGTTCCAATATCTTCTTTTCAATTCGGTCAAATCTGTGATTCAGCACATACCCTTTCATCAGGTATTCCTTTAGAATACTGTTTGCCCAAATACGGAATTGAGTTCCTCGTTTTGATTTTACACGGTAGCCGACAGAAATAATTACATCAAGATTGTAGAAATCCACTTGATAAATTTTACCATCTATAGCAGTTGTTGCATTTTTTGCAACAACTGAAACTTTATCTAACTCTCCTTCATCAAAGACATTTTTTAAATGTTTTGATATTACAGATTTATCACGTTCAAATAAATCACTCATTTGATTGAGCGAAAGCCAAACAGTTTCATCTTCAATTCTAACCTCTAATTGAGTAGAATTTTCAGACTGATATAAAATAATTTCTCCTTCGGTTTTCATAGGTTATTCATTATTCTTATTCCCAAAATATCTTGGAGGGCTTAGGGGTCATATTTTCCACTCAAACCCGTCCTTGGTATCTTTGATCTCGAAACCAAGTGCGGTCAATTCATTGCGGATTTTATCGCTTGTAGCCCAGTCTTTATTGCGTTTGGCCTCTAATCGCATATGGAGTAATAAATCAATTGCTTTTTTATAAGCTTCGTTTCCGGCTGACGCTTCAGTTTCGGATTTTAAGCCCAGAATATCTTCAATAAAAGTTTTAAAAACCAATTTTAATTCGTTCAAATCTACAGCATTGATCGTTTCTTTTCCGTCGTGAATGAGATTAATAGATTTTAATGCGTCAAATAAATGTGCGATGGCAATGGGTGTGTTGAAATCATCATTCATTGCTTCCTCGCACTTGGTTCTTAAACCGGCAGTTTCTACTGTTGACGTAGCCGAAGGTGTAAGTTTTTGTAAACGGGCGTAACCATCCATTAATCGTTCAAATCCTTTTTCAGACGCTTGTAGTGCTTCATTCGAAAAATCCAACGTGCTTCGATAATGCGATTGAGCCATAAAAAAGCGTACTGTCATCGGCGAATATCCTCGTTCCAACAATGGATGCGAACCTGTAAATAACTCTTTTGGTAAAAATCCGTTTCCTGCACTTTTAGACATTCTCACACCATTAACTGTCAGCATATTAGTATGCATCCAATACTTTACAGGAGTAGTATGATTACATGCCTGAGATTGTGCAATTTCATTGGTGTGATGTGTGGCCTGTAAATCCATTCCTCCGCCATGAATATCGAAAGTTGTTCCCAGATATTTCGTGCTCATGGCCGAGCATTCGATATGCCAACCCGGGAAACCCCAGCCCCAGGGCGAAGGCCACTGCATAAGCGTTTCGGGTTTAGCCTTTATCCACAGAGCAAAATCCAAACGTCCTTTTTTCTCATCTTGCCCACCTAATTCGCGTGTACCTTCAAGTAAATCTTCTAATTTTCGGTTAGTTAGAATCCCGTAAGGTAAATCTTTATTGTATTTCTCTACGTTAAAATAAACGGTTCCATCTTTTTCGTAAGCATAACCATTTTCTAAAATTGTTTTAACCATTTCAATTTGCTCCAAAATATGACCGGTTGCAGTTGGCTCAATACTTGGTGGAAGTGTATTGAAAATTGATAAAATATCGTGAAAACCAACGGTGTATTTCTGAACGATCTCCATTGGTTCCAATTTTTCGAGCTTTGCCTTTTTAGCAAACTTATCATCGCCTTCGTCTCTGTCGCCTTCCAAATGACCTGCATCAGTGATATTTCTAACGTATCGCACTTTATACCCTAAATATAAAAGGTAGCGATAAATTAAATCGAATGAAATAAAAGTTCGGCAATTTCCCAAATGGACATCGCTGTAAACGGTTGGTCCGCAAACGTACATGCCCACTTTGTCTTCGTGAAGTGGTATGAATTGTTCTTTTTTGCGGCTTAATGTGTTGTAAATGTATAATTTGTGTTCCATAAAAACCCCCAACCCCTTAAGGGGAGTATTATTTGTGTTTTATATTTATTTTTTACTTGAAATTGTATTTTTGCGTTTCCAAAAACCACTTTAGGAGTTTGGGGTAATTAGTTTCAATATCTACTTTGAAATAACATGATAATTCAAATATGTTACTTGGGATTTTCATGTTATTTTGTTGTTTGTTTTCGAATTAAATGATAGAAAATATATTGATAAACAAGAAGATAGTGCTATTTAAAAATTAAATATTTCAAAATAACATTCCGGTTTCTCCTAATTTCACTTTTCCCAAGTGTTT
>JAKLIM010000196.1 GCA_022709605.1 Bacteroidota bacterium
AAGCGCGCTAAATCAGTAGTTGATTATCTGATAAAAGCCGGGATTTCTTCTGCAAGGCTTACTGCAGTAGGTTATGGCGAAGAAAAACCTTTCGTAGTTGACGCAATAACTGAACGAGTATATCCATTTCTGAAAGAAAATGATGTACTGGATGAAACTTTTATTTTGAAATTAACCCCGGAGCAACAGGAAAAAGCGAATCAGATCAATCGCCGCACTGAATTTAAGGTCATTAGAACTACATTTAAATAAATTTTTCAATTTACCCATGTGCTAATTAGTAAAAATAGTATATAATATCATGAAACAATATATCGATTTGCTGAATCGTGTAATGACAGAGGGCATTCACAAAGAAGACCGCACCGGAACCGGAACGATTAGTGTTTTCGGACATCAAATGCGTTTTAATCTTGAAGATGGTTTTCCTTGTTTGACAACAAAAAAAATTCATTTGAAATCAATTATTCATGAATTATTATGGTTTTTGAAAGGCGATACCAACGCAAAATATTTACAGGAAAAAGGAGTCAGAATCTGGAACGAATGGGCTGACGAGAATGGTGACTTAGGGCATATTTACGGTTATCAGTGGCGTTCGTGGCCCGATTATAAAGGTGGTTCAATCGATCAGATTTCTGAAGCGGTGAATACAATTAAGAATAATCCTGACTCACGTCGTATCATTGTAAGTGCCTGGAATGTTGCCGACCTACCAAACATGAATTTGCCTCCATGTCACGCTTTTTTCCAGTTTTATGTAGCCGATGGTAAATTAAGTTTGCAACTTTATCAGCGAAGTGCCGATATTTTCTTAGGTGTGCCTTTTAATATCGCTTCTTATGCTTTATTACTGCAAATGATGGCTCAGGTTACAGGTCTTAAAGCCGGTGATTTTATTCATACTTTAGGCGATGCACATATTTACACGAATCATTTTGAGCAGGTTAAGCTTCAATTGAGTCGTGATTTGCGACCTCTTCCAACCATGAAGATCAATCCGGATATCGATAATATTTTTAATTTTAAATTTGAAGATTTTGAATTAATTAACTACAATCCACATCCCCACATCAAAGGTGAAGTAGCTGTCTGATTACACAAAAATTACTAAAATGTGCAATTTTAAGCATGTTTAGCAATTCGAATGACACAATTAATTAAATTTTTATGTAATTTTGTCGTTCTGCTGATTTCAATTTTATAAGTTTAATTAGAAAATCGAAAGAATCTATGTGTAAAATCTCAATTATTGCTGCTGTTGCCGATAATTACGTCATTGGTAAATCAAAAAAGCTTCCCTGGCACTTGTCTGCCGATTTAAAACGTTTCAAAGAATTAACTTCAGGTCATGTGCTTTTAATGGGAAAACGCACATTTCAGAGTTTGCCAAACGGGCCATTACCCAATCGAAAAAACATAGTACTGACTTCGATGCTTTCCGAAGGTGTTGTAGAAGGCTATTTTGAGGCAAATTCAATTGATGATGCGTTGGAATTATGTGAAAATATCAAAAGGATATTTGTGATTGGCGGTTCGGTAGTTTACAATCAAAGCATGGAATTTGCTGATGATATGTACATTACCTGGGTTCATGGCGATATAGAAGGAGATGTATATTTCCCAACGATTGACGCGGAAATTTGGAATGAAGTTTCGAGAGAAGATTTTCCGGCCGATGACAAAAATCAATATCCATATTCATTTTCGTATTATACAAGAAAAAAACAGTAAATTTACTGCTACTTTATTTGAAGCGTTAGTTTTTGAAAAGCTGACGCTTTTTTTGTGCAATTATTTTTTTGATATACTTTTATTTTCTTACAATTTGATTATCTTTGTGATTATTATGAAACAATAAGTAAAAAACAACAACATTTTATGAGCTATTTATTTAAACCTACAAATTATAATCCCATTTTAAATTTGCAACAAACTGAACTGGGTATTATGAAAATTAAAGATTTTCTTCAATCGAATCTTTCTGCAGAATTGCGTTTGCGACGAGTTACAGCTCCTCTTTTTGTGCTAAGAGGTACAGGTATTAACGATGACTTGAACGGTGTAGAGCGTGCGGTTAATTTTCCGATCAAAGATTTTGGCGATGCGCGTGCCGAAGTGGTTCATTCGCTTGCCAAATGGAAACGATTAATCCTTGCTGATTACGAAATAGAAAACGGATATGGTATTTATACCGATATGAATGCCATCCGTGCTGATGAGGAATTAGGCAATTTACATTCACTTTATGTGGATCAGTGGGATTGGGAACGGGTGATGACCCCTGAACAGAGAAATGTTGATTTTCTGAAAATGATTGTCAATCGTATTTACGCTACAATACTTCGCACCGAATATCTTGTATCAGAAAGTTTTCCGGAAATTAAACCGGTTTTACCCGAAGAAATTACGTTTATTCATGCCGAAGAACTTCGTTGTTTATATCCCGACAAAACACCAAAAGAACGTGAATTTGAGATAGCAAAAAAATACAAAGCAGTATTTATCATGGGTATTGGAGGCGCATTGGGCGATGGACAAAAACATGATGGACGCGCACCCGATTATGATGACTGGTCAACCATCGCCGAAAACGGTTTACCAGGTTTGAATGGTGATATTATTCTTTGGAATCCAGTTCTTGAATTACCTTTCGAAATTTCATCCATGGGAATTCGTGTTGATAAGGAAGCATTACTTCGCCAGTTAGAGATTGAAGGAAAATCAGAAAGACTTGAAATGTATTTTCACAAACGTTTGATAGATGGCACATTACCTTTGTCAATTGGAGGTGGAATCGGACAATCGCGTATGTGTATGTTTTTTCTCAGAAAAGCGCATATTGGTGAAATTCAGGCAAGTATTTGGCCCGAAAAAATGTATGAAGAGTGTAAAGAGTTAAATATACATCTGATTTAATAATCATTCAGAATCCCGAAAAGCTCTCAGGTTTTTCGGGATTTCTTTTTGAAATTCATTTCTATACAACCAACAAATAAATAAATTGCTTTTCTGACTGTTTTTTTGTACTTTCGCAGAATAATTTACTTTGAATTAGAATTTAAAATGAAAATAGATTTCCAAAAAATGAATGGTCTTGTTCCGGCCATTATTCAGGACAACCAAACTTCGAAAGTGCTTATGCTGGGTTTTATGAACGAAGATGCACTTGCTGAAACTCAAAAATCCGGAAAAGTAACTTTTTTTAGTCGTACTAAAAACCGCTTGTGGACAAAAGGGGAGGAGAGTGGTAATTTTTTGAATGTGATATCGATAACTCCCGATTGCGACAATGACACCTTGTTGATTAAAGTAAATCCGGTTGGTCCGGTTTGTCATACCGGAAACGATACTTGCTGGAATGAAACCAATAACGGTGATTTTGCTTTTCTGAATTTTCTGCAGGAGTTTATTCAAATCCGTTTTAAACAAATGCCTGAAGGATCATACACAACTTCGTTATTCAAAAGCGGCGTAAATCGTATGGCTCAGAAAGTAGGCGAAGAAGCTGTAGAAACAGTAATTGAAGCTACAAACGGAACTGAAGAAGGCTTTTTGTACGAAGCATCCGATTTGCTGTATCACCTCATTGTTTTGCTAACTTCGAAAGGTTATTCGCTTGATGATCTGGGTCGTGAATTAAAAAAGAGACATAAATAAGATAATTCTTAATGAATACAAAATGGGATCAAAATTATTGATAAAATACAAAAACGTAAATATTTATCAACAGCAATTGTTGGTGCTTAAAAACGTTCAACTTGAAATTCATGCTGGAGAATTTATCTTTTTTCTGGGAAAAGTAGGCAGTGGTAAAACTTCATTGATGAAATCGTTTTATTGTGAAGTGCCTGTAAATGAAGGCAGCGCAGGTGTTTTAGGCTACGATTTAACTTCAGTGAGCGAAAACGAAATTCCGTTCCTACGTCGTAAAATCGGGATTGTTTTTCAGGATTTTCAGTTGTTAACTGATCGTTCGGTGTATGATAACCTCGAATTTGTGCTTAAAGCAACCGGATGGCAAGATATAGAATCCATTGACGAACAAATTGAAGGTGTTCTGAATCAGGTTGGTATGTTTGATAAAAGCCATAAAATGCCTCACCAATTATCGGGTGGCGAGCAACAGCGCATTGTTATTGCCCGGGCGTTATTAAATTCACCCGAAATAATCATAGCCGATGAACCGACCGGAAATCTTGACTTGGAAACCGGAAGAGAAATACTTGATTTACTGTACAATATCCGAAAATCGGGGACCACGGTAATTATGGCAACTCACAATCTAAACTGGTTGGAATTGTACAAAGGCCGGATTTTTAGATTTGAAAATGAAAATGTGATCGAAATTCAGAATCTTTCCACCATCGAAACTGTAACTGTGAAGGAAATTGTGGAGAATGATGAAATTGTTGAATTCCGCGAAATAGAAGAATCGGATCCTGAAGTAAAAGGGGTTTAAAAGTACTGAATATGAAAAAGTTACTTTGCCCGCAATGTAAAATTCAGCGCTTCAGAGTTAAGAATGAAATTGGCGAATCGGTGGTTGTTACAGTCAACGAAAATCATGAAATCGAGCCGCTTTATCCTGATGTTTCGTTAGAAGGTTATGATTTAGAAACCATATATTGTTTGGGCTGTTCGTGGAGTGGATCACCCAAAAAATTATTAAAGCATTAAAAAACAAAGGCTGTCCGGTTAATTTTGGACAGCCTTTGTTTTGATCGTTTTGTTATGTTTTTTGTAAAGACTGATGCAATAGAATAATCATTGCATAATTGTATTTTACTAATTTCTCAATTATTCTTTTACCGCTATAATAATATCCTGAAAACTCAAAAATTTATCCCTATCGCACCAAGATCCGTACCGAATGGGTTCCTCAATTTTTAGTTTATTTTTAAGGTATAAATTTCGTATAAATACTTCATTGTATGCAATTGCAGCTTCAGGCACTTCCTGATTGTCGATGAAACTTTCGCCCGATTTATATTTAAAACTGAATCTTCCGGGCTTAATGCTCATGTTATTTAATGATTCTTCATTTAAAATAAAATAAGTTATAAAACATTTTCCGCCCGGTTTTAGAACCCGCGAAATTTCTTCCAGGTAATTTTCTATATCTTCCGAAAGCATGTGCGTAAAAACCGACGTGAGAAAAATAAAATCAAAAGAACTATCCTGATAAGGAAATTTATAATCGGAGGATTTATATTTTCCTTCGGGATTGTAAAGTTTGTTATATATATCAGTATGTAAAAAGTGAAAATTTTGAAATTTTGATGTAAATTTCTTTTGACACCAGTCAATTCCTTCTTTTACAATATCAATACCTTCATATTGAGCATCTTTTGTTAAGTACTTTGTTAATGGTAATGCCATTCTACCACTTCCACAACCAATGTCAAGTACGTGGTCGTTTTTTTTGAGTTGTCCTTTTTCAATAAAATAGGATAAAAATTCTTCACCAATTTTTAAGTAATCTCCATTTCCGATAAATATTTTATTACGTGGTGGGATGAGTCTTGATTTAATTACTAGTGTATATTCTACCAAATCAATTATATCGTTAAAATATATTTTTATTCTTTTTTTTATAGGTTTTAAATTCATATTTTTCTTTTTACAATAAAGTATTAGAACCAGGTATAAAAAAGTAAATATTAAAAAAATCACGAAAACTAACTTTTTATGTAGTTTTTATTCTGCAAATATACAAAAGAATTAATCAATTTTTTGTCTTGCTTTGAACTTATCTCAAAGAAAGTGTATCTTTGACATCGTTAATAAAATAATCTGATAAAAATGAAGAAAGAAGATAAACTAAAGTATTACAAGTGGAGTTGGGGCGACCGTTACGATGGCTGGAGAGTTCGAAAAGTAGATCCGGTATTTTCTGTTATTCCCTATTTTTTGCGTACCCGAATGGATGCACAAAATTATTTCGAAGAACGTGTGCAAATAGATCATATTGAGGCATTTATCAAAGCTCACAAAACAGATATTCCCGATTTATCGGTAATGCACGTTGTCATGGCTTCACTAGTGCGTCTGTTATCGCAACGACCTCATTTAAATCGATTTGTAATGTGGAACAAGATTTTTGCACGAAACCACATGAATTTCTCAATTGCCGTAAAACGCTCATTGTCCGACGAAGGGGAAGAAACGTTGATAAAACCTTTCTTTCAACCCACAGATACTTTACAGGATATTGTTCGCAAAACCCGTCAGGAACAAGAAAACAATCAACAGGTTGGTCAACAAAATTCATCGGACACCATTTCTAAAATTCTCGGTTTACTGCCCGATTTAGCAATGCGCATAGTTGTTTTTTTGCTCCTCTGGCTCGATAAAGTTGGTTTAATGCCGAAATTTATTGAAAAAGCAAGTCCGTGGCATTGTGGTATTTTCCTTACCAATATTGGTTCAATTGGTGTAGAATCCATCTATCATCATTTATACGAATTTGGCACTTGCAGCATGTTTGTGGCTATGGGAAAAAAATCGCGCCGCCACAATCTGAATAAGGAAGGTGATTTAGTGGCTCACAAAAGTATTTTGCTGAAATTTGTAATGGACGAACGAATTTGTGACGGATTTTATTATGCGTCTTCCATGAGGATTTTAAGTAAAATATTATCAGATCCGACAGTTCTGTTATCTCCACCCGAAAAAGTTATTGTTGATGAAGGTGTTGGGAAAAAAAGAATAGATTTATAAAAAGTTAGGGTTGAAAATTATTTTTTCAACCCTAACTTTTTTATCAATTTAAAATCTTTGACTTATGACATTCTGCCTCTATAATCATCGTAACCAAATTCCCTTAACAGTTTAAATTCTTTTTCCTTAGTCCAAATTCCCATCGAAGGGTGAGTAACTCCATTAAACATAGTGGTTTTCACCATGGTATAATGAATCATATCGTCGAAAACTATGCGGTCGCCCACTTTCAGTTCCTTGTCAAACGACCAATTTCCGTAGTAATCACCTGCCAGACAGCTGTTTCCACCCATGCGG
>JAKLIM010000197.1 GCA_022709605.1 Bacteroidota bacterium
TAATGCAATACGTACCCAGGTTACATCCCAACCGAAGTATGCCGAAATACCTGAAGAAACACCCCCAATAATTGCATTTTCGGGGTCGCGATAAAAATGGCGAGACTTCTTTTTATCCGATTTCGGATTATCCGCTTTTTCATCTTCATCTTCAGTACCGGCAAACTGACTGGGTTTTCCGAGTACGTTGATTATTTCACCAACATCTTCAATATTGACTACATTTTTATTTTTTTGAAGCCGCTCGGTAAAAAGTTCTGCAACGCGGGCTTCTATATCAGCCATTACTTCCCGTTTTTCATCTTCCGACAAATAACGCTCAACGTCGGCAAGATAAGTTTGCAACATTTCAAACGCATCATCGTCGATGTGAAAAACAATGTTGTTTAAATTAACCGTTAATGTCTTTTTCATAAAAGTAATTTTTATCTCTTATCTAATTAATAAATAAAGAGTTAATTAATAAAATCTTATAATAAACTTAAATTTCTACTTACAACTACACCCGAAACCGGAGTAGATTTAATCTTATTAACCACCTGATTTATTTCGGCCCAGGCTGATTCAAGTTCTTCCAAAAAATTATGTCCTGTTTGAGTCATTTCATAATATTTTCGCGGTGGCCCCTGCGAAGATTCTTCCCAGCGGTAATCGAGCAATTCTCCATTTTTCAATCGCGTCAATAAAGGATACAATGTCCCTTCGACCACAATTAGCTTTGCATCTTTAAGCTCCGAAATAATGTCGGAAGCATAAGCGGGTTTTTTTCTGAGAATAAGCAGAATGCAATATTCCAGATAACCTTTTCGCATTTGCGATTTAATATTGTCTGCGTTCATTTTTTTTTAGTTTGTAATGTTTAAAAAAGTTTGTAGGTTTGAAAGTTTGAGGTTCTGAGGGATTAATGAGATATTCTTCCATTTTTTCATTCTTCCATTTTTTCATTCTTCCATTTTTAAATTTCCTCCTCTCCTACTTCAGCCATTCAAGAATTTTAATTCTAAAGACATATTCGTATTTTGCCTGAGCAACTTCCGATAACACCTGAGTCAGGTTATTTTTAGCCTGATAAAGTTCATAAACAGTGGCTCTGCCTGCTTCATTTTTCTGATTTACAAAACGAAAGGCTTCGCGACTGGCAATTTCAGATTTCGATGCAGCATCCCAACGCGCTTTGGCTGCAATAGCATTGTAATAGGCTTGTTGAACTGTTTTGCGTAATTCTATTTTTGAATTCTCAAGATTCAATCGATTACTTTCAACATTTAATTTTGCAGCTTTTACCTGATTTTTTGTTTCAAATTTATTGAAAATCGGGATTCTCAAATCGAAACCTACTTTGGTATTCAACGGCACATTTACCGAATTATAAAATCCACCACCAATATTTGCTCCAAAGTCCAATGTAGGATAAAAATATGATTTTGCTATATCAACATTCCTTTCGCTGCTTTTCAACCGGTATTCAGCACTTTTTATATCGGGTCGATTAACCACAGCGCTGTCGTACACAAGATTGGGATTGAGCAACTTAAGTTCCGATTCTACCAGGTTTTCGGGAATTACAATATCGAAATTTTCATAACTATCCATTTCGAGAATCTGAGATAATTCCAGGTAAGCCTGACTCAGCGCATTATCTGCTTTAATTTTCGATTGTTCTTCTTTGGCTTCCTGTGCTAACAGTTCATATATTTCGCCTTCAGCCAATTTTCCGGCCTTCACCAACGATTTTTGTTGTTCAATTTTCGATTTTGTCAGCGTCAGTTGATCGGTAGCAACCTGTAGAAGTTCTTTGTCGAGCAACACATTTAAAAAAGCGGTTGAAACACTCATAATCATATCACGCTGAATAAGTTGCAAGTCAGCTTCCGATGCTTTCAGGTCAGCAAGTTTTGCATCTATGTTGTATTTCAAGCGCAATCCATCAAAAATTGTAATTCCACCCGAAAGTCCATACGAAGTGCTCGAAGAATTTATATTCTGATACGTTCCATCGGCCAATTGCGAACGCCCAAAACTCCAGCCCTGACTTGCAGAACCATTTAAATTGGGTAACAGATTGAGTTTTGATTGGCTGTAAGCTATTTCGTTCGATTTTTTTGTAATTTCTTTTTGTTTAATATTGCGGTTGTTTTGCAATGCAATATCGATACACTCCTGCAAAGTCATTTGTTTTTTTTGTGCCGATACAAACAGAGTCACAAACAATGCACCCGCCAGAAAAAATATTTTTGTTTTCATTTCAATCTAAATTTATTTCAAATAAATATTTTATTCAGGTCTCTTTACTTCCGGTTTTTTCTCTAAAATTTCGGCACCTCTGATTTTGTCTTTCACTTTCAGACCGCTTTTAATTTCGATTTTCATACCATCCGACATTCCTGTTTTCACTTGTTTCTTCTCAAATGTTTGTGGTTCAACTTTTTTCAATACATAAACAAATGAAGTATCACCATTAAATTCGATGCAACTTTCAGGAATTGTTACCACTTTTTCGAGTTTCGATAAAGTGATTTCGGCATTGGCACTGTATCCGGCGCGTATAAAAACATCTGAAGGAACTGTAACTGCCGCCTTCATTTCGAACATGATGGCACCGTTTTCTTCGGTTCCTTTTGGCGAAACATATTCAAGAATGGCACTTAGTTTTGTATTTTCAATTGCACCGATCGTTATGTCCATAGGCATACCTACTTTTATTCGACCCACTTCCGTTTCGTCCAACTTACCTACAAAAAGCATATCGTTCATATTAGCCACTGTGGCAATGGTTGTTCCATCGTTAAAATTATTTGACTGTATTACAGAATTTCCTACTTTAACAGGAACATTAAGTATGGTGCCATTGATTGTAGAGCGTACCAATGTATTGGACAACTGCGATTTATCGGATGAAATTCCATCGCGCGTTAAACTTAGATTATCCTGAGCCGATTTCAATTCTTCTTTGTCGTTTTTGTACTGAAGTTCAGTTTTCTCAAATTCTTCTTTCGAAATTACTTTTTGATTGTATAAACTTAAATCGCGTTCGTAATTCTTTTTAAGTTGATCGAACGAAATTTGCGCCCGTTGAACCCTTGATTCAGCCGAGTTCAGACTTACCATATCAGGAATTACTTTAATTTTAGCAATCACATCACCGGCTTTTACCATATCTCCGGCTTCTTTGTAAACTTCTGCAATAATTCCCGACATTTGAGGTTTAATCAAAATTTCGTTGCGGGGTTCTACTTTACCGGTTGCAACAGTATTCTTTTGAATATTTCCTACCGTAACTTCCTCAACCTGATACAGTTTCACTACAGGTTTTGATTTGTTCCACAAAAACCAAAAAGTACCAAAAACGACTAATGCTAAAACGACCAGCCAAAAAATTCTAAAAAATTTCTTCATATTGATTTGATTTTTAATTTATTTAAATGGTAAATTGTAAATTTTTAAATTGTAAATATCTTTATTCTTCCCTGATTGCTTCAATCGGTTTAATACTCATGGCCCGGTTTGCAGGCAGAAAGCCCGCTAACGTTCCGATAAACAGCAATATAAATAATGCACCGATGGCAACTCCAAAGCTTATTTGCGGGTCTTTAAAAAACTGGTCACCCTGACTTAATAAAATACCGACAGCCTGCAAAAGCCCGACCCCAAACATCAATCCGCCAATGCCGGCAATTAAAGTCAGAATGATACTTTCGCTCATAATTTGCGAAATAATATTCCGGGGTGTTGCGCCCAAAGCCCTTCGAATACCAATTTCTTTGGTGCGTTCGCGAACCGTAACCAACATAATATTGCTTACCCCAATGGCTCCGGCAAGCAAAGTACCTAAACCTACAATCCAGATCAAACTTGCAATTCCGATGCCCAGGTAAAGAAACATGGTAAACTGATCTTCGATATTGAAACCACCAACCGCAGTTTTGTCTTCCGGCGAAATGGTGTGTAATTTCTTTAATTCTTCGCGAATACGGGTTTCCACTACTTTTACTTTTATTCCGGGCATTGCTGTAACAGCCATAAAATGCACTATATCTCCCTGATTAAATGCCTGCTGCATAGTACTAAACGGTAAAATAACAGTTTCCTTTGCGTCTCCTCCGATATTGATATCAGAAGTATGTCGCGCCACACCAATGACCTGAAAATAAATTCCATTCACCTGAATATTTTTGCCCAATGGATTTTCTTTGGTTGGAAAAAGTACTTCGTAAACCCGTTCGCCTATGACACAAACCTTGCGTTTTTCAGCCACATCAATATCATTGATATACCTACCGTAAACCATTATACTTTCATCAATCAAATTGTACGAAGGATAATTTCCTTTGATCCCAAAACTTCCCGCTTTATCACTTCTGGTCACATTGTTTGTACTGTTTCCGCCAAACAAAACAGGCGCAATGTATTGAATTTCAGGAATATTATTTCTCAAAACCGGAATATCTTCATTCACCATATTCCAACTTCTGCCCTTTTTTAATCCTTTGTAGGGCATTGAAGTTTGCTCGGTCCAAATAAAACACGAATTGGTAGCAAACCCTTCGATTTGTGAAGACATTCCACGTTGGAGTGCAACACCGGCGCCCACCATAGCAACCAGCATAAACATTCCCCAGAAAACCCCGAAAGCAGTTAAAAAACTTCTGGACTTATTATGAGTTATCGTAATCCATATTTCCTGCCAACGGTCGAGATCAAAAATGCTCCAGCTTCTGAAAGGAGAACTTTTAAATTTTTTATTTGTATTTTCCGAATTTATCATTGATTTGTAAATTGTAAATTGTAAATAAATAAATTGTAAATGTTATTAGTCTTCTCTCATTGCTTCGATTGGTTTAATCTTCACTGCCCGATGTGCTGGCATATAACCGGCTATAATTCCGGCAATTATAAGAATTACAGTCGAAATAAAAACGTACGACAATTGTACTGTCGGATCTTTAAAAACCGACATTCCGGAATCGGATGGATTGGCCGCAGCACTTTGCACCATAATGAAATTAATTGTTTCGGTTAAACCTACTCCTAAAACGATACCTATATACCCGAAAATAGTGGTTATCAAAATCGATTCAACAATGATCGAAGTGAGAATTGTGGAAGGCGGTGCGCCAATTGCTTTTCGTATCCCAATTTCGCGGGTACGCTCTTTTACCGATACAAGCATAATATTACTAACTCCAACAATGCCGGCAATTAAAGTAAATATGCCAATGATAGAAACAAATAATGTAATTCCACCAAAAATTTTCATGGTTTCTACATAATTGCGTTGCGAATTCCATAAACTAAGTGCCTGTGTATCATTCGGATCAAAACGAAGACTTTGGGCCACCGTTTTTTTCAATTTATCATTAAAATCGTTGTTTTCCTGTTCAGTTTCCAAACCATTTACCTGCATGGCTATGTTATGAAATTCGCGGTTTGGATTATAAATTAACTGAGCTGTGGTGAATGGAATGTAAGCTGAACCATCTCCAAAACGTTCTTTTTTACTGTTAATGCCAATAACGCTGTACATTACATCGCCAATTTTTACGTACTTTCCAATTGCCGGTTCTTTTTTAAATAATTCATCAGCAATTTTTTTATCGAGTACAACAACTTTTTTTGTCGATTTCAAATCCAGTTCATTTATAAACCGACCATTTCCCGGTTCGAATTTCAGTTTAAAAATATCATTATACGAAGGTTCAACGCCTTTTATGCCAAAATTACCATATTCTTGTTTATACGATATGGTTAGATTTTTATCAATAACTCCGGTTTCTCCTACTGTTTCTTTTACATTTTCGTCAATATCACCGATTTGCTTATCCGAAAAATTTAACGAACGACCGCTTTTCAGTCCTCTGTAAGGCATAGAAGAAGTACCCGACCAAATTTGAACCGTGTTTGTTGCACGGTCATTGAAATTGGAAGTAACACCGTTTATAAGTCCGTTACCCGCACCAAGCAAAACTATAAGTATAAAAATACCCCACGACACTGATAAACCCGTCAGAATCGTCCGTAGTTTATTATGGCTCAGACTTGAAAATATTTCCTGTAGTAAATTCATTTTTTATAATTTTTTTCCTTTTTGTTGTCACTTAATTGAGAAATTGAGTAAAACAAGAACATGAAACCCGAAACCCGAAACCTCAAACTCTTCAAACTCTTCAAACTCTTCAAACCCGAAACACGAAACATGAAACCTCAAACTCTTCAAACCCGAAACATGAAACCCGAAACATGAAACCCGAAACCCGAAACGCCTATCTTCTTCTTTCAATATTCTCAATCATACCATCTTTAATATGAATAATTGAATGAGTTTCGTCGGCCACCGCTTTTTCGTGGGTAACAATTATGGTTGTAATTCCTGAATTATTAAGTTCGCCAAGCACTTTCATAACTTCAACAGTTGTATGACTGTCCAATGCGCCGGTTGGTTCGTCGGCCAATAAAATTTTCGGTTGCGTAATGATGGCACGGGCTATGGCTACTCTTTGCTTTTGACCACCCGACATTTCGTTGGGTAAATGAGTTGCCCAATCGCGCAATCCCATCTTATCGAGGTATTCCATGGCAATGATATTCCTTTTTTTGCGACTTATATTTCTATAATAAAGTGGTAATGCCACGTTTTCGAGTGCATTTTTAAAATTGATCAAATTAAACGATTGGAAAACAAAACCAATCATCTCGTTGCGATAAAAAGCAGATTGTTTTTCAGTCAAATCTTTAATCAATTTATTATCAAGGAAATATTCACCCGTATCATAATTATCTAAAATCCCCAAAATATTCAGCAATGTCGATTTTCCTGAACCCGAAGCGCCCGGCGGTGGCCCGCGATCCCCGCAAGCTGCGCCTGCTGCTGGGGGCGGCGGCGGCGGCGGCCGTGCTGGTGTTCCTGTTCGGGCTTCGGGCCCATCTCGTCGCCCAAAA
>JAKLIM010000198.1 GCA_022709605.1 Bacteroidota bacterium
GGTGTACAACAACCCTATGAGATAAATGTTATTTCGGGAATCGAAGACATTTATGGTATTGATTTGCTAATGGCCTACCCAAATCCGGCAGTAAATTTTCTGACATTAAAAATTGAAAACAACGAATTATCGTCCTTTTCGTATCAGTTGTACAACATCAGCGGTTCTATGATTCGCAATGCGAAAGTTACAAGCATCGAAACCACCATCAGCATGTCTGATCTTACTCCGTCAACTTATTTTTTAAGAATATTAGTTGATAATAAAGAAGTAAAAACGTTCAAAATCATTAAAAATTAATTATCATGAAAAAACTATTTACATTGATGGCAATAGTTTTCATTATTGCCGGTTTATCAGCACAGTCGCCCGAAAAAATGAGTTATCAGGCAGTGGTGCGCGATGGTCTGAACAAACTAGTTACAAACCATGCAGTAGGCATTCGAATTAGTATTATTCGAACTTCGGCATCCGGAACAGTTGTGTATAAAGAAACCCAATCTACAACCACAAATTTAAACGGATTAGCAACCATTGAAATCGGAACCGGCACTTCAACGGATGTGTTTTCTTCCATCGACTGGTCAAAAGGACCTTACTTCGTTAAAACCGAAATTGATCCATCGGGTGGATCATCTTATTCAATTACTGCCACCACTCAACTACTAAGTGTTCCCTATGCTTTGTATGCAAAAGATGTACTGAATAAACAGTGGACAGAATCAAGCACTTCTATCTATTATAACACAGGGAAAGTGGGCATTGGGACAAATCCGGGCGCTGATTTACGCCAGTTTCAGGTACTCACTGCTAACAATCAGGCCATTGCCGGGGTAAACAACGGCACCTATCCAACAATTTATGCACAAAATAACGGCTCCGGACCTGCTGCCGAATTTAGAAACAAAATCAAGATTGTAGATGGTACTCAAAGTGATGGTAAAGTGCTTACATCAGACGCTTCCGGAATCTCATCGTGGCAAACACCACTTTACTCCCAATGGCAAACTAATGGTAGTAATATTTCTTTCAATACCGGCAAAGTAGGGATAGGTGTAGTTCCCGGAACAGATGCTCGCCAGCTTGAAATTCTTACTGCCAGCAGTAATGCTATATTTGCGAAAAATAACAGCGGTTCATATTATACTATTTATGCCAGAAATGAAGGTACGGGTGCGGCCGGATATTTTATCAACAACAGTGCCGGTACTTACGCTCTTTATGCGCGAAATGAGAATACAGGACCTGCAGCTTACTTCGACGGATCGCTTCAGGTTTCCGGGGGAAATAACTCCGAAATTAACAGGAGCCAGACCGGCGCAGCTAATATTGTGCCTGTAGGTTATGGTTCGGTTGAAGCAAATGGAACTAAGAATATCGGTGGAAGCACTACCAATTTCTCGGTTACAAAAGTTGCAACCGGGGTTTACGATATCTCTCTAACCAGCGAAACTTACAGCCAAACTACCCATTGCGCCATGACCAGCCTTGGAGATCCGGGATTTATTAACTCCAACGAAGTAAGTGGTAAACTTAGAATATATACATACAATACGGCTAATGTTGCAACCGACAGGGAATTTAGTTTCGTTGTGTATAAACCTTAATATCAAGTACTTAAATAATTTATTTATCAATAAAACTTATCAAAACAATAGAATTCAGGGCAAGTATAATCAATTCAGTTTATAAATGAGAAAGGCGGAACACAATGTTCCGCCTTTTCTGTTTTCTAATTTAAAATTTTAATTATAAAATCAGATTATAACTTTCAATGTATTATTATTGAGTTTGATCAGGTAAATACCACGATTCAATTTAATGGCAGTGGTACCAACACCAGCATTCATCTGTTTAACCAGCTGACCAGAAGTGTTAAATACATTGAGCACATCACCTGCATTTGTACCATTAACAATCGCTTCGCCTCCCGAAACAGATACAAAATAAGTAGATTTTGTATTATTTAAACCGGTTGGTGTATCTGAAGAACCTGTTACGAATGGCGAGAATGTATCATAAGTCCCGGTATATGAACCAGCTGACAATGTTGCCAGTTTATTTACATAATCACCACCTTCATAATGACCGATAATATTAAATGGACCAGTAGCAGTAATATCAGAAGGCTTCATAGTAATAACCGTTGGCGAAGGTGCAGGCAAAGTTGGAGTAATGTTCCATTCTTTTGGGTTATACTGATAACCCGGAGCAGGCGTACCCGTGAGTGTTGAACTTACTCTGGCTGAAAATTCAGTTGGAACCAATGGTGTTATTGTTACAGGATCGTAACTGGTTAAAGTACCAATAGGGAAAAGACCTGCAATTGGACCCGAAGCAGGAACTACCGTTTGAATAAGGCTTCCTGTTCCATTGGTAACTATATGTCCAATAACTTCAGGTGCCGGATTAAGAATAATTTGATTTACGGGGCTTAACAATGTAAGATTATTATCTCCCAAAATCAGATTGCCTAACATTAATGCCAATGCACCATTTACCGAAACAGATCCACTTAAAGTAACTCCTTCAGCATTCCCAATAACTAAGTTTTCATAAGTAGCAGGGGTAGCAGGCATGGTAATGGGTGCTGTTCCATAATATTCTACCATTGAACCAGTAGTTTGCGTAATCCCAACCGGGAAATTTCCATCCATAAGTCTAATCTTACCTGTAGAACCAATCGTGGTTGAGCCTGCAATCGTTCTTGTTGATGACAAACCACAATCAAATATACCATTGATGGTAGATGTTGTTGCTGCTCCAAGATTAAATGTAACTGCAGAATTAAAATTAATTGCTCCACCGTTGGCTACATTTAAAACACCAGTACTTGTTGCTGCAGGCATTAAAAGATTACCTCCACAATTTAAAGTACCCTGACTTCCAATATTTATTGTTGAAGTTTTACTGCTAGCATTTAAAAGATTAATATGCGCATTCGTTCCCGTTGTTAAAGTTCCATTAACATTTAAAGTAATATTTAAACCAGTAGCAGGTGTTGAGGATCCACTTGTTCCTATTGCTATATACGAAAGGGTAGCCGTAGTTACAGTTTTCCCTATATTTACTGTGAACGTTACATTATCAATACCATTACAATATATTGATGAACCACCAGTACCAGAAGTGCCTGCATAAGTAACCAACGCATCCGCATCAAAAACCAAAATTGGACTAATTAAAGTTGATAAATGTTGGATGCGGTTAATGCCATATGAGCCTGCACCTGTTAATGTTAAATTTGCGCTATAAGGTGCTAAACAGAGTCCATCATTCGAACCTCCAAAAATGCCGTTATTTGTAACAGTAGATCCATAAACTCTAATATATCTATTTGTTGTATTTGCTACATTACACCACAATTTTCCACCGCTTTCAATGGTCAAATTATTACATACTTTAGCAGAAACATCAAAAACAACAGTATGCCCATTTAATATCCAAACATTTGTTGATGAAGTTGTTGCTGCTGTAGCAGCAGTAGCACCCACCCAAGTCCCAGCAGTTACACAAACTACCCAAGTTCCATTTGCAGTCCAGTTACCTGAAGCGGCAGATCCATAATCACCCACTGCTTGACCCCAGGCAGTAGCACTTGCCATCAATAGACAAAGTGAAAGTACAACAGAAAAAAGTCGATTTCTTTTCATAAAAATAAATTTTTAATTGATTAACTATTTTTTTTAATAAAACGCCGTAAATATACTGATTTAGAATTGATAAAAGTATAAATTACCAACAAATTTTTAATTCATAATTATTTAATTAATGAATAGTTTAAAAAAACTGACCTTTTTAGGACTAAATATTGAAATAAAAAAATAATTAAATTTATACTGAATTCAGTGAATTGAAAAGTTAGAATGTTTCGAAATATTTGTCAGAAATAAATACACCAATATATTCAAATATCAAATTCTGCAAAAAAGGCATTTCTGATAAGGTTAGGTTTGTCTAAAATAAACATTGTTAATTACCCCGTTTCAATGTTTTCATTTTGAAATTTGATTATATTTGCAAATCAAATTATATTTATCAAATTAGAATAACATAATTGCATTAAGGGTTATAATTATTTCATTCACAGACTATCATTATTCGAAACAAAAAATCATACATTATAAAAATTAATTGACACATGAAAAGCACTTTATTGATTAAAATCTCACTTTCAATTCTGTTAATTTGTAGCGCAACGAATTTAGTTTCGCAAAATATTAATGATAACGAATTTTGGTTTCCGGGCACTTCTAAAGCAATTTCGATTGTTGAGAACTTACCCTCCGATATGGTTTATTTGATTTACAATAACACAAATACAAGTGAAAGAAACAGCAATTTCAATGTAAGTTGCGACGATAAAGTGCTAATGCTTAACAACAAAGCTTTAACGATTTATGAAGGTGGAAGTGCAATGATCCAAAGTAAAAATATATCATTATTACATTCGTTGAATTCAAAATCGGATATGATTGGTTATTACAAGTGGCAAACCGGCAATCGCCCGAACAATTTAGGACAAAACTGGACCTACAATGGCAGTGATGGGGCGTGTTTAATTGCTCATTTATTAACTCCACACCGTTTGCAATTCAGAATCGAAAAAACCGAACCGGCACTTAAACCGGGCGAGATATTAAAATTTGTATTGTATGTTGATGATAAACCCATTAAAAATCAATTGTATAATTTAACTTCCATTGATGTGTATGGATCGAGAATTGCCATTGCATTTGCCGACGAAACTTCAAAAAATACGTTCAAGGTGTATGGTTCTTACTTTTTTTATGAATAACGCATCAATAAAAAAAGAAAAATAAAAAATAGATAAATAAGAATCCCGATAACTATCGGGAGAAAATCAGTACTTATTAATAATTTTGGAAGTTCATCCCAATAAAAAATCTTTTTCCACGACATTCTTTTTATTAACTAAACATTAAAATAAATAATTATGAAAAAACATCGAATTATCTATCTTTACACCGTTTGCATTATTATTGCTTTTCAGGCTTGTAACCCCAAATATGTGCCCAATGTAATAAATACACCTATGTTTACTGAAGCAGGCGAGGTGAATGTGGCGGTTAACTTTGGCGAGTCAGGCTTTGACCCTCAACTATCTGCCTCATTAACTGATCATTTTGGAATCATGCTTAATGGCAGTTTATCCAAACAAACGGATTACTCCCTCAACGCCTCAAGTCATAGATTTTTGGAATTTGGGGCAGGTTATTATACAAAATCAAATACATTTGCCCGATTTGAAGTGTATGGTGGCTATGGATTTGGAAATTTCAAAGCTCAACATTATTTTACGCCTATTTATAACGACTCTCCGAGTTATCTGATTAAATCGGATGTAAATTGTAATCGCTTTTTTATTCAACCCGGATTTGGAATAATAACAGATTATGTAGAACTAAGCTTGGCATCACGGTTTGTAAACGTAAATTATTTGAGCGGCCCTGATTCCGATAACGGCTTAAGAGGTGTTCCTTTTTTCTTTGTAGAACCCGCTTTGACCCTGAAAGCCGGTAGCAAATACATCAAAGGTGTATTACAAGTAGGCACTTCGCTGTTACTGAATTATAATTACGTGGGTTATGAATATGATCCTTTTATCTTATCGTTAGGATTACAGGTCAAATTTGATACTTTTGCCCGCAAACATAGAAAACCCAATTACAATCCTGAATTTGAAGAGACAGATTTAAATTCATATAATTTATAATTAAGCTTACATTTGAGTAGGTTTAAAACCTTAGAACAATTTGCATTGGGTTAAAACCCGACGCAAGGAAATCGGCCGTCGCGATGCGACTTGCTATAAGCCATATACCTTGCTAAGAGCCATGTACATTATATAAACAAAGCCCTGCAAACAGGAATGCAGGGCTTTGTAATAATTAAAAAAGACTGTAGATTAAGCAGCAGATGTGGTCTGTCCTTCGTCAGCAGTCTTTACTGAATTTTTGTTACGGGTAGCCGTCGATTTAATATTTACCAAAAATTCTTTAAACAATTTATTGATTTCATTTACCACAGGCATATAATCCACTTCTGGATGTTCCTTGTATGCCAGTTCAATTGCATTAACCAGATCAGTCATAGCCACACTGACGGTAGTTTTAATTGTACGTGTAAACATACGCGGTCTTTTCGAACTAGTCGAAATGCGGTTATTAATCGAGACCTGAAGTTTCTGATCAACTGTTTTTAACTCTTCGAGATAAACATTCAATCCAACTTTTGTTACAGCAGCTTTCAAAGCGCTGTCGCTTTCAAGCATGGCAAACATTTGTTCAATTCGTTCGTTCGCTTTCCAGGTTTTATCACCCAGAATATTTTTAAAATACTTGTTTACAAAAGGCAAAACGATCAACAATTCTTCCTGCATGGAGCTGAGTTTGGCTTTTGACATGCTCTTTTCCATGTTAATAATGGAAGCAAACAAATCTTTGCGTTTTACCCGTAAATTCTGAATATCCGGGGTCAACTCATGTTTTCTGTAAACTACTTGTAATTTGCTAAGCTGAGGTTGTGCCTCCAACAGCAAATTATAAATACCTTCGACATAAAGTGCAGCCGGATCATATTTGGCTACAACTTCAATCGTACGGTTAACTAATTGCCGAAACTCTAATTTCGGAACTTTAGTAAAAGAGATGGGAGTAATTATTTTACTCATACGCTTTAATTTAATTTATGTGAATAATTATTTGCACCGATGCTGAAAATCATTCTTTGTTACATAAATAAAAGTTCGCGTATTGGTATTCAGTTCTTCAACTTCAACTTCCATTTTAACCTTTCCTTTTAACTATGCCCGTCCACATTTCCTGTTATAATAGTACGGCGTAAACAACGATATATTTTTCATTCTCATGAGCAAAGAAACATCTTGCTTTGCACTCATTGCTCAGCTAAT
>JAKLIM010000199.1 GCA_022709605.1 Bacteroidota bacterium
AGAACCAAGGTTGTTAATATCGTCCACTTTGATGATGGTAGCGTTTTTTCCGGCACGGTGCATGATATCATTCACTTCATCCAGAATAAACGCATCGGGCCCGCAGCCAAACGAAGTAATCTGCACGTAATTAACATTGCCCGGCGCATCATTTGCCGCCCAAAGCGCCGATTTGAAAATCCGGTTGGTGTACGCCCATTGCATCACACTTTGCACATCGTTTGCGGGCATATAAAGCTCACGCACAATGTCTTCGCTGATTACATCGGCACCAAAATCAGTAACCATATCAGCTATTTTATGCTGAATAAGCGGGTCTATGTGGTATGGACGTCCGGCAAGCAAAATCACCAGACGTTCCTCTTCAACGGCTTTTGCCAAAATTTCTTTGGAGCGGTTGTTCAGCGATTTTTCATAATCCAATTGCGCCTGCAGTGCATTGTCAAAAGCCCGATTGATAATTTTTTTGTCAATTTTCGGGAGAAGTTTCTGAATATATTCTTTGCAAGCTTTTTTCATCAATTTTTTATCGGCAAATGTAAAAGTAGGCGCATCCAGCGGAATGCCGAAGTTTTTCTCCAGGTTCATCGCACTATTTATCACATCCGAATATGCCGACACAATCGGGCAATTGTAGCTGTTGACCGTATCTTTGTCTTCCTTGTTTTCATACACCACAAAGGGCATGAAAATTCTATCCACTTTTTTGTCTATCAGGTTGAGAATATGCCCGTGAACAAGTTTTGCCGGGAAACAAATATTATCCGCCATCACCGTACCAATACCGGTTTCGTATTGTTTCATCGTGGACGTGTCGGAAAGCTCCAGTTTAATTCCACAGGCAGAAAACAAGGCGTGCCAGAACGGATAATTTTCATACGTTCCCAAAGCCCGGGGAATACCCAATGTGATTTTTGGATTTTCCACAGTCTCTCTGTCAAACAACAAAGCATATTTCTCTGCATGCTGATTGGCGCCTTTTACTTGCTTTTCCCCTGAATTGGAAAATATTTTCTCGCATTTGTTTCCCGAATAAAACGTATTTCGGTTTACAAATTTGAAACAGGTTACCGTGCAATTATTTTCACACCCTTTGCAAACTGTTTTTCTTTCCGTATAAGGCTGTGGCTCTGACACTTGAGACAGCGTTCGAGGCATGGTTTTGCCCGTTTCAAAACTCCGTTTAGCATACAGCGCCGCACCGTAAGCTCCCATCAATTCCGGGAAATCGGTTATCATCACTTCCCTGTCAAGTTCTATCTCCAAAGCCCTTATCACAGGCAGATTCCGGAAAGTGCCGCCTTGCACCATTACGTGTTCGCCAAGTTCTTTTGTGTCTTTCAGTTTCAACACTTTATTCAGGCAATTTTTTATGACCGAATAGCCCAATCCTGCCGAAATATCTGCCGGAGATGCTCCTTCACGCTGTGCCTGTTTCACTTTTGAATTCATAAAAACGGTACATCGTGTTCCCAAGTCGCATGGATTTTTGGATTGCAGGGCAATTGTCGAAAAATCGGACACATCAAAATTAAGCGATTTGGCAAATGTTTCGATAAAGGAGCCGCAGCCCGATGAGCATGCCTCGTTGATTTCAAGCCGTTTTATAATTCCATTTTCAATAAAAACGGCTTTCATATCTTGCCCGCCGATGTCCAGAATAAAGGAAACATCCTTATTAAAATGGTAAGCTCCAAGATAATGGGCAATGGTCTCCACTATTCCCACATCAAGTTGAAACGCTTTTTTAATCAAATCCTCGCCATATCCGGTAACACTGCTGCCCAGCACTTTCATCTCCAAACCTGCATCCTGCGTCTGTTTCAGCAGTTTTTGCAATCCGGTTTCCACGGCACGCAGAGAAAGTCCGTTGTTTTTGGCGTAATGCCTGAAAAACACGTTTCCATTCTCGTCCGTTGCAATGATTTTTGTAGTGGTGGAGCCGCTGTCAATACCGATGTAGCAGTTTGGATTTCTGATTTCGCTGATAGCGATAGCCGGTATTTTGTATTTTTCTTTCGATTTTTCCCAGATTTCTCTTTCGTCCGCATCTTTGAAAAGCGGTTTCAACGGATTAGGAGCAAATTTAAACGTTCGCTTTACCGGCTTTTGAAAAAGAGTATCGTATTCAGAAATCAAGCGGGTTTCTATTTGTTCATCAGCCAAAATTGCCGCACCCCAAGCTGGAATTACTTCTGAATTTTCCGACAAAATAATATCCTCCTCTTTTAAGCGATTAGCCTGCACAAATGCTTTGCGAAGCGCCGGGACAAAAGTGAATGGTCCACCGCAAAGAAATACTTTAGGTATAAGCTCATATCCTCTTGTCAGAGAAGTGATTACCTGCATGCTCACGGCATGAAAAACGGAAGCGGCAATGTCTTCTTTACACACATTTCGAGCCAATAAATTCTGCACGTCGGTTTTGGAGAAAACACCACAACGGGATGCTATCGGGTGAATGGTCGTGGAGTTTTCAGCCAGGCGGTTAAACTCGTCCATCTCCACATTGAGCAGCGTTGTCATCTGGTCGATAAACGAACCCGTACCGCCTGCGCAACTTCCGTTCATCCGCATATCCGGCGATTTTCCTTTGGAGAAAAAAATCATCTTGCTATCCTCACCGCCAATATCCACGAAGGCGTTTATTTCCGGAAAGTGTGCCGTGATTACCTCGCATGATGCCACTACTTCTTGCACAAACTGTACCCCGCTCCGTTCGGAAATTCCCATTCCGGCAGAACCAGTAATGCAAAGCTTTGCCGGCTGGTCGCCTATTATCCCGATTAATTCCTGCAATATTTCATGGAGAGTCCCGGCAATATTTGCGTAATGGCGGCGGTATTTTTTGTAAATAACATGATGATTACTGTCGGTTACCACCACCTTTAACGTAGTAGAACCGGCATCAAGACCAATATTTAGTAGAGAATTCATATTTTAAGTTAGAAATAAGTAGATGAAAATAAATGTTATAGTTGTTAATTTCAACATTAAACCCCTATCCGCCGAACCCTCCCGAAAGTTATCGGGACAGGTAATGCTGATTTAACTTCCGCATAAGTCTTCCATCTTTTCAGTTTGCATCAACAATTAATTTTTTCAGCATAAACTTCACATTGTCAGCATGATGGTCGTAGTATTCGGCAATACGTTCTCCATCGTTACTATATAACTCTTTTACCATCGGCGAAATAACATACGGCATAAAAATCAGTCCGTAAAAGAGTGTAATCAACTCTTCAATAGGCATTTGAAACATATAATTTACGCCTTCCGGCTTTTGTGTAGTGTCAAGCATCTTTTTAAGAAACGATAAATAGCCGTTGATTCTTTTACTGTTTTGTATAAATCCGGCTAATAGTCGCGGATTACGATTGATTTCCGAAATGATGAAAAACGGAATATCGGGGTTAGCACGCAAAAACTCATTATACGTATCCACCAAATCGGCAATCCGCTCTGAAAAAGTCTGATTTTGCTTTTCCAGTACTTGCTTAAAATGTGGCAACAACCCGTCAAATATCTGGTTAACAATGCTGTAAAACAGATTATCCTTTGTACGAAAATAGTAATTAAGGGCAGTACGGCTTATACCGGCTGTATCGGCTATTTCCTGCATCTTGGCTTTCTCAAATCCTTTTTCAAGAAAAACACGCTTTGCAGAGCTGATAATTTTATCTTCCAGCACTAATTCTTCATTCATTGTAATAGATTTTATTAGTTTTGACTTTAGCGTTTGACATCGGCGTCAAAGATAAGAATATTATTTCAAATACAAAAATTTAATTGTAAGAAAAAATGCACCAAGTATAATTTTCATTGACGAATTAGATGCTTTAGTTCCAAACCGCGACAATTCGAGTGTCAACCATATGAACACTAGTGCCGTGAACGAATTTTTAGCACAAATGAATAACAGTGGAGATGACGGAGTATTTATAATTCTTGCGACAAAGATGATGACAATGACGGTAACGCTTCAAAGATTACAGCAACAAATGTAATCAATGGCTCTACTAATATCAAAACAGTAAAAGCTCTTGCTTATTGGGAAAGTGGCGAAAATGATTATGGTAACGACGCAATTACACAAGCACCATTCACAAACAACGGATTTACATTGGAACTTCCTGCAACTGTTGGAGCCAAATACTTGGAAACGATTGATGCGTATGATCTGGATGGAGTTGCCGTAAGCGATAAAAATTTCAAATCGTGTTTTCTTGATGACCTTAGAGGTTACAACGAAGATGATGATGAAATTGGCTATTTTTATTTGAAAGAAGAAATTGGCGATAATAATTATTATACTTCTTGGTTTTATTCAGATAGAGATGTAACCCTAAAAGGAGAATACAAAGAGATTAACGAGGAGTATGACGAAGAATACATAGATAATTATGATTTAACACTTAAAAAAGGTTGGAATGTTGTATATGATAGTTATACAGGCGATAGTTATTCTCTTACAAGTCAAAAACCTTCGGGCGTAAACTACACTTGGAATTTTTATGATGATTCTAGTTTTCGTTCAGCAAGTATAGCAACCAAATCTGTTGAAAACACAAAGTCTGCCTTCTCAAAATTGAAAGAAAGCCGAAAAAAGCGATAAGAAAAACTGCCTACAACACGCAGTTTGCCATAATGCGGGGTGCGAACATTCGTATTCCCCGCACTACGGCAAGCTGCCATCCGTTATAACTCTTACAAAGCGACCAGTAATGGTCGCTTTTTTTGTTCTAATAAATATTTTTGGAAAACATGTTATCTTTTATGTGTTTTTGTTTTTTGTTAGAAAAACCGCAAAAAATTAAAAAAACTTTTTTGTAAAAACTTGTTAATTACAAAATAAAACTTTACATTCGTTGCGCCCAATAGTTTAAAAACGCAATTCTTAAATGTTTTTTATAAATGTAATTAAATGATTTATTTATAAACAATTATAATTTAACAATAGGTTCATTTACGAATATTTTAAATGGGTAGTTACGTAAATAATACGTTAGCTGTGATTTTAAGAAGACCGTGAACCAGACAAATAACATATTCAGACAAATACTTAGGTGGACATTTTTTATTCCACTTGCTACGACTATTTATATTGTTTCAAAACTCTGTCTGTCTTGGACATTTTATTTCATAAGTAGCAATATGGTGGAAGACATTAATTCCGTGGACGACTATGGCGGACACTACTTTTTAGGACCTTTGTTTGTTTTTTTAAGAGAAGCATTTGCAGTTGGATTTGGTGTTTACTCAGGTGTTTATCTCGCACCAAAGCACAAGAAAACTGTATTTACTTTCTTTATTTTCCTTTGGGTTTTATTCCTGTTACTCATTTCATTTGCTATCGGACTGACATTTTTCCGAATGGAATGGACAACTGTAAAACTTCTCCGTAATTTCACCTTCACGAACAACTACAATTCCCACACTGCAAACACTTGTAGCATGCTGATTGGCGGTTTCGAAATCTATGGCGGCGAAGGAGTTCATAAACGCAAAGTTAATGGAAAATTATACATTGACTTTGATAGTAGTGAAAAAAATAATTCCTCACACCACTTCCCTTTCTAAAAGTCTCTCCTTCAGCCCGGTTTGGAGGGGCTTTTCTATCTCTGCATTCTTTATCATAAAATGCAAGCGGTTAAAGATATTTGCTTCGCTCATGCCGCTATCGAAATCAAGGAAAAGCAGATTAAGATTCGGATAAATTTCACGGGTGCGTTTTTCTATCCCTTTAGAAATGACATGATTGGCTATACATCCGAATGGTTGGAGGCTGACCACGTTATTCACACCGTTGTGTGCGAATTCGCCAAATTCTGCCGCAATCCCCCATCCTTCGCCAAACTGCGAATTCAGATTGATGATTTTGGATGCCGCCGCTGCATCCTCATACACATTGCTTACAGGGATATAAAACGGATAATGCCTGATACCTGCTTCCATTTTCCGGATAATTTTGTAGGCGTATTTTTCTATCCAATCCGTGATAAATTTCGGCGTGGAACGTTCCGTTATATTTCCTTCAATTCGAGCTTCTTTGCTGGCAAAGGCATTTAAGAAAAACTTGGAAATCGGCGGTAAAACAGGTTCTACGCCCTGTGAGATAAGCCAGTTTACTACGTTTTTATGTCCGAAATTATTGTATTTCACATAAATTTCACCCACAATCCCGATGCGTGGAATATCATGCCGGTTATTTATTTTCAGAAATTCATCGGCAGCTTCCTTTATCAGCTTGTAAAAACGCTTATCATCATTGGCACGCATGACTTCAATACCCAGTTCAATGTATTTATCTCTCACCCGTTTAGCAGCGCCTTCTTCCTTTTCTCTCGGCGCAGTGGAGTAGTAAAACTGCGAAATGCAATCGGCGTAAACAATGCACGTAAGCAGTGATTTAATCATTCCCCGCCATTTCATTTTCATGCCGGGCTGGTAGTTCAGGTTCCCGTTGCTTGTACTGACCGTAATGACCGGAATATCGCCGTAACCTGCCGCAATCATAGCTTTTTTTATCAAAGCCACGTAGTTTGTAGCACGGCACTGACCACCCGTTTGCGAAATGCCCACAGCTATTTCATCCCGGTGGTATCTCCCGCTTTTAAGCGCTTTCACAATGTCGCCGACTATCAAGGTAGCCGGATAGCAAATTTCATTATTGGAATATTTCAAACCAAACTCCACTGACTGCATATCGCTTGGCGGCAGGTTCTCGTATTTGTAGCCCAGCGCTTCAAACGCTGCCGGAATAAACGGCGAATACAAATCGCCAAACCACGGCCCGATAATGGTTCTGCGCCTGTCTTCATCCATAAATGGCGGAGTGTGAACAGCAATTTCTTTTTTGTAATACCCGTCGTCATTCTTAAATTTCAAACTCTCAATCAGCGAGCGGATACGCAAACGG
>JAKLIM010000002.1 GCA_022709605.1 Bacteroidota bacterium
CGAAGGTGATAATATTGGTTTACAACAAAATAACGATTATGTTTGGGTTCATAATTGCGATTTATTTTATGGAAATGCAGGGAGCGATGCCGACCAGATTAAAGGCGATGGTGCTATGGATTGCAAAAAATCGACCTGGGTAACTTTCTCGTACAATCATTTTTGGGATACCGGGAAATCGAACCTTCTGGGTTTGAGCGAGGGAACAACAACCGGTTTATACATTACGTATCATCACAATTGGTACGATCATTCCGACTCGCGGCATCCACGCGTTCGGTTTTATTCAGCTCATGTTTACAACAATTATTACGATGGTATTGCCAAATACGGAGTTGGATCTACTGAAGGATCTTCGGTTTTTGTTGAAAATAATTTTTTCCGCAATTGTAAATATCCTATGCTTACTTCGATGCAGGGAACTGATATATTTTATGATGGCGAGGGTACGTTTTCCGGTGAAGATGGAGGAACCATCAAATCGTTTAACAATTCAATGAGCGGACAAAACCGTTATGTACCATACAATTCCTCAACTTTTCCTGTTGAGTTCGACGCTGTTGAAGCCGCAAGCAGAGGCGAAGTAATTTCCGGAACTATCAAATCGAAACAGGGAGCAAATACGTATAATAATTTTGATACGAATGCATCATTATATGTAAAAACATTTATTCCGGATGAACCCGAAGTGGCTAAAACCAACGTTATGACGTATGCCGGTAGGACTTCCGGAGGCGATTTAAAATGGACTTTTAATAATGCCGTTGATGATGTGTCGTATGCTGTAAATACAGCCCTAAAAGCTACACTTTCGGGTTATAAAACAAAATTAGTTTCGGTTCAGGGCGAAGGATCTTCCATTGGAACCAGTCAAACTCTTATATCTTCAACCGACAATAGCCAAACGGTAGTAACCGGAACAGCCATTGAACCAATGATTTTTACATGGGGCGGCGATGCAACCGATGCTTCAGTTACGGGTTTACCGGCTTCAGGTGTAAGTTTTATAAAAAATGCCAGCGTTAAAACCATCACAGTGTCCGGAACACCAACTGCAAATGTAACTTTCACTGTTACAACAAGCGGAAGTGCAGGAACACCAGCAACTTTATCGGGTTCTGTAACTGTTACCACAGGTGGTGGCACTACAGAAGAAATGATTCATAACTTTACAATATCGGGTAAAACAAGCGCTATATTTGCAATTTCCGGTAATATGAACAGCACCGATGGGAGCGTAAGTTATTCAGGATTATCATTAACAAAACGCTTAAAAATTGAATCATCAACTTCAATTACATTTACAACGACTGAACCGGGCAAACTGACTTTAGTGTTTGATGCTACATTCAATGGGGCAATAAAAGTTGATGGAACTTCATACAATGCTGTGGCAGGGATTGCGATCATTTCCCTTGCAGCGGGTTCGCATACCATTTCGAAAGGAGATGTAGCTAACCTGTTTTATATAAGCATGATATACAATTCTACCGGAGTTATTACAGTAAAAAAACTATCCGGAATGGAAAGTTTGAAATTGTATCCAAATCCAGTTATTAACAGTTTAAATATATATTCTAACTCACACATTGATAAAGTAGAAATTTACAACATGTCCGGTATTTTGGTTAGAAGTGTTGATGATAAAATTTCAAACATTGACCTGAGTAACCTGAATGGTGGTAGTTATTTGGTAAAAGTATTTACCAAAGAAGGTTACGTAGTTAGAAAACTGGTAAAAGAATAAAACTTTTAAAATTGCAAAAATCCCCGGTACAGTTAACTATACCGGGGATTTTTTTATTAACGGCTTAACTATTTTACAGCCATCAATTCTTCATCAATTTCAAGTAAGTTGTTTTTCCTTCGAAGCTGATTTTGCAAATATAAATTCCATTTTGAATGTTTTCAGGTGTCCAGTCAAATTGATTAATTCCACTTTGACCTTTACCTTTAAACAATTGTTTTACCAAACGGCCATCAACACTGTAAATGTCGAGTTTCAAATCGCTTTCGTAAGGTAAAGTTAACTGTATGCGGGTTGATTGAACAAACGGATTTGGATAATTGCTGCATGCAAGTATCTCTGCCAAAGGTATTTCAATCGCATTCAAATCGGAATAATCAAATGCAGCTAATGTAAGAGCCGACCATTCTGTACTTGATTTGGCACGGGCTTTAACAGTCATGCTATTGCCAATATTCAAAGCGATGGAGTAAGGTTGAGCAGTAGCAGCAATTGCACCTGAAATTGAAGTTCTTGGATCCGAACCATCGGTAGTATAATAAATTGTCCCCGAACTTGCTGTCATTCCCAAATTTATGGCTGATGAAATTGCACCTCCGTTGTGCGTAAAAACCGGGGCGTTAATGCTTGGGTATAAACTTGCTGCTTTTAATTGAGTTAGTAAAACGTCCGTTCTTTGTGGAAAATAATTATTGACTAAATCTGCTTTTCGGGGCAACCAGTGATCAATAAGGGTATATGGATTATAGGGCGCATACCAATCGCTCCAACGAGCTGATTCACAAATCATTGCCTGTTCTATTTCATTGGCTAATTTATTATATCTTTCAATATTTTGGGCAGGAGTTAATTTACCTCCGGTATCAAGTAAATGCTTTTTGATTCTGTCGGCAATAGTAATTTTAAAATCGGAATTTTTCTTTAAATATTGCATAAAAGCAGCAGGATTACCGGCTGATCCTGTAATTATTTTATTTTCGGAAAGCGAGGTCATCGAAGTTTCTGCATCCCATACCAGAAATTTGAATCCATGTTCATTGGTCAATCTGTTACGTCCAACAGCCCAGTTATTCGCATCCCAGTCACCATTGCCAATGTAGTAATTTATAAGCATATAATCAATGTAATTATCAACATCCAACAGTTTTTGGTACGATGCATTCACTGATCCATCGTCATTTTTTCCCTGAATTTTTTGATAATTTGTATTGGTTTGAACCCCTGAAATTTGTGATTTAAATGAATTCCACGCAGCCATAGTCCCATCCGTTGGCGTAGTAGTTTCCTTTTCTTTCACCACATCATAATCGTCTTCATTTCCACCCAAATAAGATTCCATAAAATCTTTATTCAACTCTTCCGAAATATTATAAACACCCCAATATAAACCATTCAGGTATAAATGCACAAAAGTTTCGTGCGCTGAAATATGTTCCATATCCAGTTGAGTGGTTTTTGCCCATGAATCCTGAATGTACTGAGCGGCCGTTTGTTGCGCAACTGCATTTTTAACCCATGTATAATTATAGCCGGCTCTTAATATCAGTGAATTAAATTCTTTTGTGGTATTTTTTTCATCAAAAATATCAAAATTCAGTTTCGTTGGGCCATACGTTGGTTTGAATGCAAGTTCAAATCCATGTTTCGAGCTGTTTGAAGGGCGGCGACTATTTCCACCGTGTAATTTCAACCTGCAATTAATCTGAAATTCCTGACCGGAAGCCGGATTAAAATATTCTACTGAAGCCGGGCGCTCCCATGCTTTACTTTCGCTGTGTGGTAAACCGGTAAAAATATAAATTCCCCCTGTGTTTACGTTTTCTACATTCGAAAATAAATTTCCAATATCGGTCACAATATTCATGGTTGGAATAGCTTGAAATGCGCCCGAAATCCGATCTTTATAAGCAGCAGCGGAAGTAACCCTTGCATCCATTTCGTAATCAGCAGTTATCGAAGTTGTTGCATCCGATTCTTTCCAGTCGGCGGGATATCCGGCTGGCGCTTTGGGTTGTTTTATTACATCTTTCAAAAAAATATAAGAATTACTAATTACAGGGCTACTTACATTTGAACTATTGAATATCACTGCACTAACGGGTGTTGTAGTGCTAATCCGAACGGGTTGTGTATATAAAGTGGCATTTGTTTTTGTAGGTCGGGTGCCGTTCAAAGTATAATATATCGAGCCACTTCCGCCCGGTATGTTTAGTGTCAGATCAAATGCATTATCATAAAATCCACGCTTATGACTGAAAGTTGGAGCAAAAGGTATAGTACCGGTAATATTCGGTTGACCGGGCGTAGCTGAACTAAAAAACACATATTGCCCCTGAAAAAATCCATAAGAAACGTCCTGAATTTGTGCCGGAAATAGTGGTGAATAAGCATGAGAAATAGTAGTGTCCGGCTCTGAAATGGCTAAAAATTCACCCGATCCGGAAAGTTTAAAATTGGTATGCAAATTCTTTGATGGGTCGATACGATTTTTACCGGAAGCATAAACAATTAAATACGCACCTTTTGGTAAATTTAACGAAGGGAATTGCCATTCTTTAAGATTATTCTGATTATCAGAAAGATACCAGCCACCCAAATCAATATTTTCATCGGTATTGTTGTATAATTCAATCCAGTCGGAATGTTCATTATCTTCATCTACAATTCCATTGGAGTTGATGGCCATAAATTCAGTAATCAATATTTTATTGCTTTGAGCAAATGCAATAAATGGGAGAAATAAAAGTACGATTGTTAAAAACTGTCTGATTTGTGTTGATTTTTTCATCTTATTTTTCTTGTTTCAATTATCAAAATTATTAATTCAAAACGTCCTTTTGGCGTTTGAAATTATTGTACTTCTAAGGATTCAAAACTTAAACCCTGTGTGTTTTCGCCGTAAATCTTTACAAAATATTTACCGGCATTTATATAACTCCCTGTGGTAGTGCTAATTTGCTTCCATTTTTCGGGAGCATCCGGAAAAGTGATTTCATCGTCGCGAAGCAGTGTGCCATTGGCTGCTAAAAATTGCATGCGGGCTTTAATCGGTTTACCGCTTGTGTTCATATAGTTGAAACGCAAGGCATAGACCTGAGCCAATCCGGTGGTAATTGTCCATTGAATGGAATTGTCATTTCCGTTGGCTAATTTAATACCGTCTTTTTTGCGAACAAGTACTTTTTCGGTTTTGCCTTTCAATAGTGCCATTTCTGCTTCATAAAGAATGCTTTTGCGGGCGTTTTTATCTTCGGGAAGCATTTCTTTCGGCGTTTTTTCCAAAACATTCTTTTCTGCATCGGCCCACGACCAATCCGTTTGTTTAGGTTGAATTATTTGGATATCTTTTTCAGAAGTAGCAATGGCAATGGCCGAAATCAGTGCTTGACCGGCTTTTATTTCGGGGAACGAAATCACCAATTTTCCGCCTTTTACAGTAGCATAAACTACTTTTTTTAATGCGCCATCGTGTCCGCTTTCAGCCCAAATATCCAGGTCATTCAACACAATCGAATCATTTATAGCTACATCGAAAATGCGCAAACCTTCACAATCCGTTTTTTCGCTGCCACCAGTTCCGTGCCACGGTTCGGTGAAGTAAAGTTCTACACGGTATTTTCCATTGGGAACAGGAAAGCTAAAGTTTAGTTTATGACGTCCGAAACGGAAATTACCAAACAACGTCCAGTCTTTTGTTCCTCGAATAGGATCGTAAGTTACCCGTTGACTTGCCAGGTAAGGATTCAGCTCCTTGAAATCAGCGGCCCACGAACGAGAAAAAGTGGTATCATCCTTGAGCCAGATTTGACCAAACGCATCTTTGTATTCGTCGCCACCACAGTTGAGGCGGTAAAGGTAGTTGTAATTGGGTTCTGCTTTATTTAAAGAATTTTTTGAACACAAATTGCGCAAATTTTCGCAAATTTCCTGTTCATTTTCATTTTGTTTGATCGATTTTGAATTGATATCAAATTGCGTTGATTTACGATGATTTGTGTTTAAATCTTTTTCCTCACAATATAAAGTTTCAAAATGCGGCGCTTTTTCCAGATTATTCAGCACAATCACATCTTCTGCTACAGCTTTTCCATCAAAATAACCCACAGCGCGCAGTACATTATAACGAATATCGCGGTTTTCCCAGGTGAAATGCGTTCCAATGCCATTGTTTTTCTTTTTGCCCAAATAAACTGAATCCACAGCATCATTGTACAATTTCACACTGTCGCAATTACTGTAAACTTCTATGGTTGCTCTTGTGCGTTTACTGAAACGGTTTGGCCAGGTGTGCGATATAATATACACCATTGGTTCTTTACTTGCGGGTGTATAATTGGCTTTGTACAAGTAATAAGCATCAGTCGGTTCTTCCCATGGACTTACCAAACCTTTGTAATTGAACGGACCAACTTTATCAACGACCCGATACATTTCGTCGGGTTGACGGCGACCGGGATTGTCGTGAGAACTGTAAATCCACTGAAACTGTCCACAAACGCTATCCTTCACCGATTCGGCCAGTTTTATTTTTGTTTCCAAAATCTGACAAGCACGACTTTCGCTCCACGCACCATTCATATCAAAAGCGTTAGGTTCGGTGTGGAAACCCAACGAACGCCAGGCGCCATATTCACCGTTGAGTAATTGATCTTTCTTTGAAAGTTCGTGCGCATAGTTTTCAAGATTTGGACTATACGTTCCGCTCCAGTTTTGCACCACGTTCCAGTCAGTACCTTCGCCACCGTTGCAGGTAGTGATTACACGCATGGTGAACGCTGTAGGATCCATTTCACGAATTATATTGCTGCACTCTTCGGCAAAATCTTTGGGCAACACACTTTCATTTTGTAATCCCCAAATGGTTACTGATGGTGAATTCCGGTGTTCTTTTACCCATTGGCGAAGCAGTGTTTTGAAATTTGTCCGAAACTCAGGCGTATCGTACCACACATGTGCCGAAAATTGTGTCCAGTAAAGGATACCTTTTTCATCTAATAATTTCTGATATTCCAGGTTGTGTGGCTGATGTGCATCGCGGAAAGCATTGAATCCGGCAGACTGAATTTGTTTTACACGCGAAATAATTTGCTCATTACTAAATGCATGCGATTGTCCGAATTGATGTTCGTATTCACAAGTTCCATTGATAAAAGTGGGTTTGTCGTTCAGGAAAAAGCGTCCATCGCCATCGTTGCGTTTTACCGGCCAGCTAATGGTACGAACGCCAAATGAAGTGGTAATTTCGTCAGTTGTTACGTTATTTCCCGGCTTAATCATTGATGCCAATTTGTATAAATAAGGCTTCTCGATGCTCCAGCGAATCGGATTTTTTATAGGCGATGACTGACGAATGATTTTGGTTTCTCCGGCATTTAAGGACACTTTTTCAGCCAAACGAAACACAGCAATTCCATCATCATTATTTAATTTATTTACCAATTCCATTTCCACTTTTTCGGTTGAATAATTTTTTATTTCTGTATCAATAAATACCGAATCAGCTTTGTCGTTGTGCCAAACATGTACGCCAAAAGGTTCAATACGCACATTATCTGTTACTTCCAGCACCACAGGGCGAAAAATTCCCAATGGTTGCGAACCTTCGCTGAAACCCCATTCCGAAGAGCAACCACCACACACCCAGGGCATATCGGCTATCATCTCTGGATGCTCTGCCACTACGGTCAGTTGATTTGTACTACCGTGTTTAATTTCTTTCGAAACATCAATTGTAAAAGTCGTTCTTCCGCTCAAAAATCGACCGTAATTTTTACCGTTTAAAATAACTGTTGCGTATGTTCCAACGCCTTCGAAACGAAGAAAATATTGTTTGTTTGGTTCCGCTGCCGGAGCTGTAAATGTTTTTGTATAAGTTGCTGTTCCGTGTAAGTTTCCGTGTGTGAGTTGACGATAACCGTAATAATCGTCCCAATTATGCGGGATGTTCACATTGAAAGTATCCTTATTCATCCAGGTTTTCCAATTTTGATTGAGGTTTATCAGCTTACGGCGTTGCTTCACTTCAGGTTCGGGGAAACGGACTTCCGAACGTCCCATTGGTTTGCTTGTCGCAACTGCAATACCACGTTGATCGGATTTATTTACCGCACAATAAAAATGATATACCACGCCATTATGTTGAATCACATAACTTTTATGCGCAAACAGATCATCGTAGGGTTTCGAAGGAATTA
The DNA here is from genome assembly GCA_022709605.1 of Bacteroidota bacterium. Lineage (GTDB taxonomy): Bacteria > Bacteroidota > Bacteroidia > Bacteroidales > Paludibacteraceae > Paludibacter. Next base: position 7,942 of record JAKLIM010000002.1, read on the forward strand.
TCAAATCCTCACCTTGCCAATCGTACCAGTGAATCAGGTCGTAGCTACACGCAAAGGTATTGTATGCTTTGTAAGGCTTGTTGGTGTTGAAAGCCGAAAAGTAGAACATTACGAACAAGTCGCCAAACTGCTGAATTTGTGCATCGCCGGTAATCATTCCCTGAATTTCGTGACCAAAAACAGGATTTCCCGCGTATCGTTTCCATTTTTTTAAATCTCTCGAAAGTGCAATGCCAATTCGTTCGCCTTTCAAGCCCGTTTCGGGATGCTTTCCACCTGCATTATAAAACATTACAAATGGCTCACCCAGTGTTTTCTTTTTATCCCAATAAATGGTGCTTTTGTATTGCGTGAGGTTTTCGAACCATTGCGCATCTTTGTCCTTTATCGAAAGAATAGGTTTTTTTGCTGATTCCCATTCTATTGCTTTACCTAAATTCTTTTTATCAGTCCACGAAAGCCCGATACTTAACGGACCTTTCTCATAACCGGAATTTTCACCACCAATATAAGTCATCCAGTATTTGCCTTTCCAGGTTTGTAATTCGTAGCTTCCACCCCACGTCATGTCGGACAAAGCTGGGAAACCACCACGCTGGCTCTGGTCCCAGGTATTTTCTTTAAAAGAAAGAATTCGTCCTTTTGTTGTCCAATGCAATAAATCGTTACTTTCGGCCATCCATGTTTCGTAGCCACGACCATCGGTTCCGGTTTTGCCGTTATAAACCACATAAGTCATATACCATTTGCCATCTTTTTGGAAAACAGTAGGGCAGTCTATTTTATAATTATTGGTGGTTGGCGCTAAGACTAATCCATATTTATAAGGCGTTTTTACCTGCTCGTAGATTTCAGCTATTTTGGACTGAGACACCTCTTGTGCAGATAAAAATTGAGAAAGAAAAAATATTGAAAGTAAAAAAATATGTTTCATGATCCCTAATCCGTCAGCTGACGGGGAATTAAATTAGTTTTGTTTTAAAATAAAGAATATCCATGAAAACCTTTCCCCCTCAGGGGTTAGGGGTTTCATCTTTCACACACCGCACCGACCAAGCGTTCTGCGGATCGGACGAACCCAAATGATTTTTATAACATGATTCGTCGAATGATAAAAACATTCTGAAAACATACTCTTCATTTTGACGGTTGGCACACCACCAATGTCCGTATTTCCCAATAGCTCCGTACCTGCCTTTGGCCGAACGCCATCCTCCGGGCAAACCATTAAAACCACTCTCGTTTGTGGCATCGGAGTTCGGAGTTAACCAAAATTCTGTTCCCACCGTTTTTAGTTTACCAATGGCAGCATTTTTACCTCCCAAAACATCATCGAGTATTTTATATTCTTCGATAGTAGGAATATGCCAGCCTTCAGGACAAATACTCCTACTATCGGTGGTTGCATACCATGTGTACAGTCGGCCATAAATCAATGCGTTATCCTCATCATTATTATATACAAACTGGTATTTCGGCTCAACCTCCGACCTGTAATCCAAAGTGTCGGGCACAGTGGTCAGTATGGGATCTCCGTTTCGGTAATGCGTTGTACGCAGGTTTTCAGCCATCCAAAACTGATTGCCGATTTTTACAGTTTTATACACATTACCATCAATATCGGTTACACTACAGTTGGATGTATTATTCTGTCCCACAATGCGTAATGGACAAATTATAGTTAATATAATGAATGTGATGAAAAAATTATATTTCATTTATTTCGTATAATAACTGATGCAATTGATTTCTTAATATCCCCCTTTAGGGGTTAGTCTTAATAAAACATCCAATCCATGCTTTCATCTTCATCTAATCCGGCCAGACCGGCATTGCGCTGTTTAATTTCTGCATTGGTGAATCCAATTACCATTATTAATCCTTTGGGCAATAATAATTTATGATGGCCTGCATCAAAATGAAAAGCATGTACATTCACTGGCGGCAAACCTTCAATTCGAATGGCATTGAACAGCACCGGTTCAGCCTGACCATAAATATTAGCAGAAGCATCCGTCTCGAGTTTGGGTGCTTTTGCAAAACGGCGATGATCATCTCTGTAATAACCAATGAGTAGTTTCACAGGTTTATCAGTCTCAAATTCAACAGCAGTGCCATTTTCTCTCTGCGCATTTGCATTCATAAACCAGGGTGACATATTCGCCAGTTCGGGTGCTGCTTCAACAATTTTTGATGGATAATCTGAATACAAAGAATCGCCTGCACGGAATTTTACTGATGGATTATTGCTGTTAAGTTTCACATTTGCAAAAGGTAACGCTGGTATAACTATTTTTTTAACCGGAGCGTTGAGTTGGGTTTTCAACATCGCAAGATTGGTTTTATAATTTTCCAGTTCTTTCTGATAATGTACGTACAATTCTGCCCATGTTTTATTCTTTCCATCCAAACCACTGATCGGAATCGCCCGTTGAGCGGTTTGCATACTGTTTGCATACAAGTAAGAATCTTTAGTCAGGTCAACTAATTTTTTGTAATGTTCCAAACTTTTTTCGATCAAAGGAATGGCTGTCTCTAAGTTTTTACTATCTCTACCCCATTGATAATCAAGAATAAGTTTGGCTGCTTTCACCTTGTTTTCAAAGAAATAGGCAAACTCACGATAACAATACATATCGTTTCGCAATCGTTCAAATTCCTCTTTATTGCGGGTGATTTTTCCCTGAACCGAATCGATGGCTGCAACGGCTTTATCGCCATGAGCAATTGCCTGTGCAATGATATCGAGAGGCATTTCGCCCACATGCGGTTGTTTTTTCCATTCCTTTTCAACATATTCGATCAGTTTTTCACCTTCGGGACCGCAGCTTTCGTAAAACCCGGGATATATGGTGTATTTATAAGGATTTACCAACTGACTCATAAACATGCCGAGCAATAAAGTCTGGCGATTGCCTTCGGTGATTCCAAAACGGCGCAAAAGTTTAGGTGCAATTTCACCACTTTCGTCATAAGCACGTTGAATGCGGCGTGCATCTGCATCCGTTACACCGTAATAATTATCCAACTGTGAATTCCAATATTTTATTTCAGCATTGCGATCGCGTTGGCAATTCCAGGCATACCGCGCCCATGTTTTGTACCACAACCAATCGCGGTCGAGTTGTTTTAAGCGAGCGCCGTTTGGCAATTTATCTGCCGTGTAAGGCCAATCCCAATAAGAAGCCTGCGGGTAAAGATGCAATGCATTGGCTCCATGAACAGTGTGCATGGCTTTCACTGTTTTCTGAACAAAATCAGGTGAACTCCAGCGCCACGATTCCAGATTGGCCAAAATATGTACGTTACTGATATGAATACTTCCCAGCGAACTCAGGTCGGTGTGAATTTTTGCCCATGGACCACGTGGCTCGTAAGTGGTTAAACTTTCGCCGTTGTATTTGTGCATGGTGTATAAGTTTTTGTAAATAGGTAATGCTGCATCCATCACCATTTTAGCATCAGTATCGTGAGCTCGCAGCAAAATAGGCGGTTCATCTGTACGCCCGAGTGCTTTCAAACCATCTTTCATTCCGGGAATAATAGTTTCGGTAAACCATTTAACATCATCTTCGTGTGTATCCATGGCTTCGCCCAAACAAACCAGTAAGCCTACATTGGGATATTTTTCGATAAATGCAGCAATACTTTTACGGGTATAATCAGCAACCAATGGAGTTATTGGGCGGTTGCGATCTTGTGTGGCAATACCGTAATGTTCGGCAAAAGGTTTGGATACAATAATATTATAGAACATCTGAATCACAAATATGCCGCGCTTATCCGCTTCGTGTGTGAGGTACGAATACATTTCCTCGTTTTTCTTAAACGTTGCATCGTCAACTTCCACAGCAAAAGGATAATCCTTTAACTTCACCAACGAAGCAAATGGATGCCCATTCCACAAATAAAGTGAGTTCATTCTGTTGGTAACCAGCATATCAAGGTATTCGACCCACTGCGCTTTGTCGTACAACCAGGGGAAATTCTCAGGCGTGTACGGATATTCATAAACCGTACGTCCGGGTAAATAATAAGGTTTTTGTACGCCAATAGCCGTTCCGCGCAAAACCATTTCAGGTGCATCGGTAAACGAAACAGGTAAATCAAGCTTCTTACTGCTTTTTAACCTGTCAATTATTTCCTGACAACCATAAATTGTTCCGTTACCATCTGCACCACAAATAACGGTTACATTTCCTTTTGTTTGGATATTAAAGCCTTCCTTTTTAAGATGTTGCGGGATGGTAATTTTGAGCTTTTTAAGCAGTTTAGCTGCACTCTGGTCGTTTTGATCAAAAACTATGATAGTTTTTTCTTTTTTTGAAATACGTTTAGGAAGTTTGTTATCAACCTGATAGCTATTATCTCTTAACGATTTAGTTAATAATTCCACTCCAAATTGAACCCTGTTCGTTGCACCGGGATAAGCAATGACACGTATATTTTCACCGCTAACAGAACAAGTAAATAACAAAACTACAAATAAAATTAAACTATTGATTTTCATGTTTAAAAAAAACTATAATTTTACGAATTAATAACAACAGAAAGACTCTTGAAACGTCCTTCTGTACTCAATTATTCTTTGAATGGTTTATCAATAGCTGTATGATTGTTAAACAAATAATAGTAAATATTTTACAGAGATAATTAACTGTTACGATAAAACACAAAGTAAAAGAATTACGAAATTATTACTAAAATAAATGATATAAAACGAAACTAAATGAATATAATAATTGCGTATCTGAAAATTAAAAATAGTCATTGAGTAAGTTGACCTCATTTACTTTTATTGTTGATGTTGATTTCAAACTAAATAATGATAAATACATGCCATTACACATTACTTTATCATACTATTATCATTGAATAATAATTTTGCCCGAAAAAATTTTAGTCGATATCTTTTCAGTTTAATACCTATATAGTGTGGAAATTTGATGTTTTCAAAAATAATTTCATTATTTTTTTTCGAAACATACTTGTATAATTAATTATTTAATTATATTTGCTGCCGAAACAAAAAGAAAATAAACGAAAGTATATGAAAATAATAAGAGATAAAAACACAGTTGAATTTATTTCAAATTTGAATTGTTCCATTAATAACGAAACCGATGAAGTTAAAAAATTGGAACTATATTCAGAAATAATTAGAAAACGATTGCTCGATATTGTTTATTCATCAAAAAACGGACATATCGGAGGTTCATTATCTTCTGTTGAAATTGAAACAGTTTTGTATTTTAAAATAATGAATATATCTCCTGAAAATAAAAATGATAGCAACAGGGACAGATTTATATTGAGCAAAGGACACAGTGTTGAGGCTTATTATGCAATTTTAGAACAGGCCGGATTTATTGACAGAAAAACAGTAGATACTTACGGAAGTTTCAATTCGTTGCTGGCAGGTCATCCAACAAAAAAAGTGCCGGGTGTTGAATTAAACAGCGGTGCTTTGGGACATGGTTTGTCGTATGGTATTGGTTTGGCTCTGGCCGCCAAAATGGATAACAAAAATTACACTTCGTATGTATTAATGGGCGATGGCGAACAGGGCGAAGGTTCAATTTATGAAGCGGCAATGTCGGCCGGACATTATAAACTTGATAATTTAGTTGCAATAATCGATCGTAACACATTGCAGATAAGCGGAAAAACTGAAAATGTAATGTCGCTTGAACCGTTAAGAGAAAGATGGGAAGCGTTTGGTTGGGAAGTTTTTGATGTTGAAGGCAACGACATAAAATCGTTGATTGATACTTTTGAAAGTTTGGACAAAAAAAACAGTAAACCAAAAATGCTGATTGCACATACCACCAAAGGTTGCGGAATTTCATTTATGGAAAAAGTGGCAAAATGGCATCATGGCATCCCCAATGATGAACAATATAATGAAGCGATTGAAGAAATTAATGATCGAATAAAATCAATGTGCCAATAATTTAATTTGCCTGTTTTTTGGTAAAGCAAATTATTAAATACACAGCACATAACAAATAAACGATAATAACAAATTATCACATTGACAAATTAATCTCAGATTCACACATTGCCACATTGGCACATTAAAAATTATGACAAATACAATTCCCTGCCGCAAAATGTTTACCGACACCTTGGTAGAACTGGCAAAAAATGATAAAAATATAGTTGCGGTAACCACCGATGCACGTGGATCGGTAACACTTGACAAGTTTGCGAATGAACTTCCCGGTCAATTTGTGGAACTGGGTATTGCAGAGCAAAATGCCGTGGGTGTAGCTGCAGGACTTGCATCAACCGGAAAGAAAACATTTGTTTGCGGACCAGCCTGTTTTTATGTGGCACGTAGTCTGGAGCAGGTTAAAGTAGATGTTGCTTACTCGGCCAATCCGGTGAAAATCCTCGGTGTGAGTGGTGGTGTAAGTTACGGAGCTTTGGGCTTTACGCATCACAGTTTACACGATATTGCTGTATTGCGCACTTTTCCGGGAATGCATATTGTGCTGCCGAGTGATATATTCCAGACAAAAAAATTGGTAGAAGAACTGATTGATTATCCTTATCCGGTTTATATTAGAGTGGGAAGAAATGCAGTTCCGAACGTATATGAAAACGAGAATTTAGAATTTAAAATCGGTAAAGCAAATGTACTTTTAGAAGGTGATGATTTGACAATTATCGGCACTGGCGAGACTGTATATCATTGTTTGGTAGCCGGAAAAAAATTACATGAGCAAGGTATAAAAGCTCGGGTAATTGACATGCATACGCTGAAACCATTCGATAATGAAATTGTAGAAAAAGCTGCACGTGAAACCGGCAAAATAATTACAGTGGAAGAACACAGCATTTATGGCGGTTTAGGAGGAGCAGTTGCCGAAATCGTTTCTCAAACCTGTCCGGTTAAATTAAAAATATTGGGAATCCCTGATGAATTTGCTATCCATGCAACACCTTTGGAGATTTTTAAATATTATGGAATTGACGCCGAAGGTATTCTGAACACAGCATTGTCTTTCTAGGGTCTTTATTTTTTGTTCTTTAATCTTTTATCTCAAAAAATGAAATTTACAATCGCTATCGATCAAAGCACTTCGGCAACCAAAGCCTTGTTGTTCGACGAAGTTGGACAACTTGTTGCACGCGTTTCCGAAGATCACCATCAATATTATCCTCAACCCGGATTTGTGGAACACGACCCCGAAGAAATCTTGGCAAACACCTATAAAGTAGTCGAAAAGCTTGTTAGAAAAAACGTAAATCCAACTGATAGCATTGTTGCCGTTGCCATTACAAATCAACGCGAAACAGTTGTTGTATGGGATAAACGCACCGGAAAACCGGTTTACAATGCTGTAGTTTGGCAATGTAACAGAGGAATACAGATTTGTGAAGATTTAATTGCTCAGGGACATGAACCAAATGTTACTGCAAAAACAGGACTGATTATCAATCCCTATTTTTCGGCAAGTGGTGTAAAATGGATTTTAGACAATGTAGAAAATGCCCGTACCAATGCCGAAGCCGGACATCTGCTCATGGGAACAATGGACAGTTGGTTGATTTGGAATCTTACCGACAGAACAGTACATGCCACCGATTATACCAATGCTTCGCGCACTTTACTTTTCAATATAAACACTTTAGATTGGGATCCGGAATTGCTCAATTTATTTACGATTCCTGCCACAATGTTGCCACAAGCACTTCCTTCTGACAATATTTATGGCGCAACAACAATCAACGAATTAATCCCCGAAGTACCTGTTGCAGGAGTTTTGGGTGATTCTCACGGCGCATTAGCCGGACAAATGTGTTTTACACCCGGTATGGGGAAAGCCACTTACGGAACAGGTTCATCCATCATGATTAATATTGGCGAAAAACCTCTACAAGCACCCAAAGGACTGGTAACTTCGGTTGCCTTTGCTGCTTTAGGAAAAACGTATTACGCTTTTGAAGGAAATATCCATTGTACAGGGGCTACTATCAAATGGTTGCAGGACGATTTACAGTTGATTCAATCCGCTGCTGAAACTGAGGCCTTGGCTAATTCGGTAAATAGTACAGATGGCGTTTATCTTGTACCTGCTTTTGCCGGACTTGGTGCACCGTGGTGGGATAATGAAGCCAAAGCGTTAATTTGTGGCATGAATCGCGGAACAAACAAAGCACATATTGTGCGTGCAGCGCTGGAGTCAATTGCTTATCAGGTAAAAGATTTGATCGATTTAATAAAATCTTCCGGTGTTGAAATCAGCGAATTACGGGTGGATGGCGGCCCTGTAAAAAATAATTTTCTTATGCAGTTTCAGGCCGATATGCTTCAGGCAAAAATCAACCGCAGTCCTATTGAAGAAGCTTCAGCTCTGGGTGCTGTGTTAATGAGTGGGTTTGCACTCGGAACATGGAATGACTGGAATGAATTAAATCCACTGAGAAAATCGGGGTTTATTTTTGAACCGGAAATGAATTTGGAAGATACTGAAAAATTGTATGCGGGATGGAAAATTGCTATTAAACAATCAAGAATAAAAGACTAAAAAAAATAACATAAAATATAAATTTATGATACCAACAAAACAAACATTCGGAGTAATTATTGCTACCCGCAATATTTTTAACTCAAAATTAGCTACCGATGCTCGCGTCAAAGTGCTTGACAAATTGGAGAATATGGGTTTCAACACCATTATTTTACCTTCGGAAGAAACACCAACCGGAAATATCGAAGGATATGCCGATGCTGTAAAATGTGCGGAATTGTTTCGCAAAAATCAGGATAGTATTGAAGGCGTTATCGTGGTGCTACCTAATTTTGGCGACGAACTGGGCGTGGTAAATTCTATCAAAATGTCAGGATTGAAAGTGCCGGTTTTGGTTCAGGCAGTTGACGATGACAATGACAAAGTGGATGTAAAAAGTCGTCGCGATGCTTTCTGCGGAAAACTTTCGGTATGCAATAATTTTTACCAGTATGGCATTAAATTTACCGATACTACCTATCATACCTACAGTCTTGATAGTAAAGAATTCACTGCTGATATTCTGAAATTTGCCGGTATTTGTCGTGTGGTAAAAGGTTTGAAAGGGCTGCGTGTAGGTGCAATTGGAACTCGCCCGATTGGTTTTCAAACCATGCGTTTCAGCGAGAAAATTCTTCAAATGTGCGATATAACGATTGTTCCGGTTGACATGTCCGAAATTATTGCCGCAGCCGAAAAAATCAGCGAAACCGATCCGGCTGTCATCGAAAAAGTGGAAGCCATACAGAATTATGGTTCATGTTCCATTGTTCACAAAGGTAAAATAGCCAAACAGGCTCGTTTTGGACTGGCTGTTGAAAACTGGATCCAGGAAAATAACATCGATATTTCGGCCATTCAATGTTGGGAATCTATTGAGAAAAATTACGGTTGTGCAGCCTGCGTAACCATGAGTATGATGGGCGAAAAACTGATGCCATCGGCCTGTGAAGTGGATGTGGCAGGTACAATTTCGATGTACGCACTGGCCTTGGCAGCTAATACACCTTCTGCAATTCTGGATTGGAATAATAATTTTGCCGAAGATCGCAACAAAGTAGTTTGTACGCATTGCAGTAATTATCCAAAATCATTTTTCCAAAACGATATAGAAATCGGCACGTTGGATGTACTCGGAACGGTTTTGGGCGATGAGGATACTTTCGGAGCAGTAAAAGGCAAAGTGGCTGCCGGCAATATGACTTATTTCCGCATTTCGACCGATGACATGAAAGGCACGGTAAAAACCTATCTTGGCCAAGGTAAAATGACAGATGATCCGTATGGAATGGATGGTGGAATTGCTGTTTGCGAAATTCCAAATCTTCAGAATTTGATGAAATATATGTGTAAAAACGGATTTGAGCATCATGTGGCCATGGTTCGTGGAAATGTAGCTGAAATTTTGGAAGAGGCCATCGGAAACTACTTAGGCTGGGAAGTTTATACCCATAAATAATTGAATGTTAAGCTTTTCTAAAGTTCTTAACTTTGGAAAAGCTTAACTTAACATTAATACATCATGAAAAACACACATTATTTCCCTTTCTCATTTATTTCAAATAACACGTTTTAAAATTTTTTCGGCAAAATAAGCTAAAAGAACAGAACTCCAAAAATAGCGGTTGTTATTTCCACACTTAACAATTCCTGATTTGTGATGTTGGGCGAATACTTTTTGATATTTCCCTCTTTTTGGCAGCAAGTAAATATCGGATTAGTTGTTTTAATAGCAGTGGCAATAGAAATAATTAATTCAAAATCTAAAAAATTAAGCCCTAATTTTCAGTTTAAATAACACAAATTTTTAAGAGACAGTAAAAATCATTTTTAAATGGATTTTTACTATTTCTAAGCCCTTTACATACTCAATAAAAACAAAATTTTAAAATATTATTTTGTTAATTGTATGTTTTTCAATGTTACATGTAGTTGCAAAACAACATGTTGAGCAATAAACCAGGTTTGAAACGAGCTATAAAACCTCGATGCAAACAGATGCAGCAGAAGTGAAGTTAATAAACACTTTTTTTGAGGAATAATACTGAATATACTGTAGCGGGTTTATCGGATGGAGGCAATTCTTTCAAAATCTGTTTTATGTCAAAATGCAGGCAAAAAAAGATTGGGCTACCAATGAAACCTGATATTTATTTACGAATTATTCAAATTTTGTAACCTTAAATGAGAGAAAAAATATCTGAATTTTCAAATAAAATCTCTCAAAAACTAAATATCTAATTTAAAAAAAAATCATTATGAAAGAAAACAAGATGAACTATCGAAGTGCTTATTGTAGCATTACTGAGCCGTCACAATTCCTCAGGGGAAATGGCTTAAAGATTTTTTTTACATTTTTACTGGTTCTCAGTATTCAATTTGCTTCAGCGCAAATTAAGGTAACCGGAAATGTTACCGACAACAATGGAATACCCCTTATTGGTGTTAATGTTGTTATTATTGGTACTGATCAGGGTACAATTACCAATGTAAAAGGCAATTACTCACTCAATGCGGCGGCTGATGCTCAGCTAAAATTTAATTATGTAGGTTATAACGAAGTAAGTCTGAATGTAAATGGACGTACCGTTATTAATGTACAAATGGCCGAAAGCACAAAAGATCTTGAGGAAGTTGTAGTTGTAGGTTATGGTCAGGTTCGTAAAAGAGATTTAACCGGATCCATTGCATCATTTGGTGCTGATAAACTCAAAGACAGACCTTACGGCAATGCCCTTCAATCGCTTTCAGGACAAGTTTCCGGAGTTCAAATTACTCAATCGCAAGGTGCACCCGGAATGGCTCCTTCTATCAAAGTGCGTGGAGCATCTTCTATCAATGCAGGTACTACTCCTTTGTACGTTATCGATGGTATTCCTCTGGAAGACAACACGGTAAGAAGTGGCGATGGTGCAAGCAGCAGTAGCAATATGGATTTCAACCGAAACCCTTTGAACAATATTAATCCAAATGATATTGAATCAATTGAAGTGTTGAAAGATGCTTCATCCGCAGCTATTTATGGTTCACGCGGAGCTAATGGTGTGGTTATTATAACAACAAAACAAGGGAAAGCCGGAAAAACAAAAATTGACGCCAGTTATGAATTTGGAGTATCTCAGGTGAATCGCCGAATCGAAACCATGGACGCAAAGGAATGGATGCAATTTGAAACTGCTGCCCGAAATAATACCTGGGCAACTATTTTAAAAACAAATCCAACTGCCGTTCGTGGTAATAACACAAAAATACCCGTAGAATTTTCGGATCCTGCCTGGTTGGAACGCATAGGCAATGGTACGGATTGGCAAGATGTTTTATTCAGAACTGCTTATTCACACAATGTTCAACTTTCGGCATCGGGTGGAAACGAAAAATCACAGTTTATGGTTTCCGGTGGATATTTAAACTCAGAAGGCGTGGTTGATCAAAATGAATATGACCGCATTACACTTCGCTCGAACATGAAACATAAAATCAGCGATAAATTAAATATCGGTGTAAATATTGGACTTACCCGCACCAATGATGCATCATTCGGAACTGCAGGTAAATCCGATGCTGTAAGTCTTAGTGTTCAAAGTGCACCAATCTTCCCGCTTTATGTTGAAACAGGTAGTTTAGGATTTAAAGATCCAACTTCTATTTGGAATACTTTTGCAAAATATGGCTTCCAACTTTGGCATCCCTACTCGCTAACCCGCGAAATGACCAAAAAGAAACTCACCAATGTTACAACTGCCAATTCATTTGCCGAATGGAATATCACCAAAGACTTAAGCTTTAAAACTGCCATGAGTGCTAATATTGAGGATTCGCATTATTCATCGTACTGGAATGAAGGCCAAAAATGGGGATATTCCGGTTGGGTAAATGCTACCGGCAATTTTATTACCATGCAATCGTTTAACTGGGTGTGGGAAAATACACTGAATTATAACAAAACTTTTAACAAAGATCATGTAGTTTCAGGACTTTTAGGATATACTGCTCAGGAGCAAAAATATGAGTATAGCAATATGACATCCGGTTCATTTCCTAACGATATGGTAAAAACACTGAATGCAGGGAAAGTAACATCAGGTAGCACCACCGAACAGGAATGGTCATTATTGTCATATCTGGCTCGTGCAACTTATGCTTATAAAGATAAATATCTGGCATCAGCCACTTTACGTGCCGATGGTTGCTCCAGATTTGGCGAAAATAACCGTTGGGGTTACTTTCCATCAGCTTCATTGGGTTGGAGAATTAAAGAGGAATCGTTTATGAGCAATTTAACATGGGTTGACAACCTCAAACTTCGCTTAAGTTATGGCGAAACCGGTAATAATCAAATTCCTAACTATGGTTCAGTTGGGTTACTTGGCTATTCTTCTTATGTTTCAGGGGCCAATGTTGTTCAGGGTATTTATACCAATTCATTTCCTGATCGCAGCTTAAAATGGGAAAAAACATCACAAACCAACCTTGGTTTGGATGGAACAGTATTGAACCAACGCGTTAATTTTTCTTTGGATGTATATTATTCAAACACGCGCGATTTGTTGCTAAACGTACCAATTCCTGCACTTACAGGCTTCCAGTCGACACTTACAAACATTGGTAAACTCGAAAACAAAGGTATTGAGTTTTCACTTTCAACAAAAAATCTGGTTGGTGACTTCACATGGACTACCGATTTCAATATTTCGGCCAATCGGAATAAAGTATTGAAACTTGGTGCTAACGATGCCCCGATTTTGCTAAACATAAACGATGCTATTTCAAAAACCGAAGTTGGTCAGCCTATTGGCAATTATTTTGGTTATATTTTCGATGGTGTAATCATGAGCCAGGCCGAACTCGACGGCAAAACATATCCTGTATGGCCAGGAAGCGAACCCGGCGATCCAAAAGTTCGTGATGTAAACGGCGATAATAAAATTGATTCGAACGATCGTACTATTATTGGTAACTATCAACCTGATTTTTCGTGGGGTATGACCAATACATTCGGATACAAAGGCGTTGAACTTTCTATAATGTTAACAGGTGTGGAAGGTGCTGAAATTATGAATCAACATGCTCGTTTCCTTAAATCGTTTAATGGTGACCGTAATGCATATCAATATGTTACAAACTATTGGAAATCGGATGCTGATCCGGGTAACGGAAAAATCAACAAACCCAGAGTAACTCAAAACACAGTTCAGTCTTTAAGTTCTTCTTATTGGGTGGAAGATGGATCATTTTTACGGGTTAAAAATATTCGTTTAGGTTATAATTTGCCTTCAGCTCTTGTAAACAAATTTAAAATTGGTGGAGCAAAACTTTATGTAAACATGGAAAATGTGTATGTAGTTTCAGATTATTCAAACTACGATCCTGAAGGAAGTACTTATCAGGCCGGTGTTTTGGTAGGATTCGATTATGGCGCATATCCAAATCCATTTGTTGCAACTGCAGGTATAACCATTAATCTATAATAACCGAAAATAATAAAAAACATACGTATTATTGATAAATTTTTAAAATTAAATATATGAAAAAAATTAAATATTTATTGGCTGTTCTGAGCTTTTCACTCATAGGTTGTGGTGATAGTTTCCTGGATCGCGCACCGATTTCGAACATGAACGATCTTGATTTTTATAAAACAGAAAAAGATTTCACAACTTCATTATGGTCAGGGTATAATGGTTTATATACACTATATGGCCCCGAAAGTCTTCCCTCTTTTTTTGGAGAATTGATGTCAGATAACGCATATAGCGATAATACAGCCGGAACAGTACAAGACTACGAAGCGTTCGAAAATCATACAATGAATGAAAACAATGTACTGGTATTAGGATATTGGAACAGTTACTACGCAACTATTTTTATTCTGAATAACATTATTTACAAAAGTGCAGACTCTGATTTTGCCACTAAAGATGCACTCATTGCCGAAGCCAGATTTTTACGAGCATTGTGTTATTTCGACATGGTACGTGCCTGGGGCGATGTGCCTTTAGTAACCGAACCATTAACAATTGAGGATGCTTATAAATCAGGAAGAACTCCTCAAGCCGATGTTTATACTCAAATAGTTGCCGATCTGGAATTTGCAGCAAGCAAATTGCCTTTAAAAGCGGGTCAACGATTTGTTGGTGCGGCGAGTCAGGAAGCAGCCAATACTTTACTCGGTAAAGTATATCTCACCATGGGAAACAAATCGAAAGCTGCTGAAACATTGTTGAAAGTGTACGGAAAGTTTTCATTGGTGCCTTATGCCGATTTATGGAATAAAACCAAGAAAAATGGTGCAGAATCTATTTTCGAAATTCAATACAAAGGTGGAAAAGCAAATCCATATAGTTCATATTGGGCAATGTTCACACCACTCGACAACCGTATTGTAACTGCCTGGGGTGGTGGCATGAATCAAGTAACCAGCGATTTATGGACTGCTTACGAAACCGGTGATCCACGACGAGATATATCAATTCAGGATGGTTATACAACTGCCGGTGGCATTAAAGTTGATGTAAAATATACTATTAAATGGAAAGATGCAACGGCTGAACTCAATGGATTACGCGAAGCTGCCGACAATAATTTTATTGTGCTACGGTATGCCGATGTACTATTAATGTTAACCGAAGCCACCGGCGATGCTAAATATCTGAATGAAGTACGCACAAGAGCCGGACTTCCGTTGTACGGTGCTGCGGGTTATCCGGCAGCATATAATACTGTGGCATTGGCTTGCGAACACGAACGTCAGGTAGAATTTGCTATGGAATTCCACCGTTGGTTCGATCTGAAACGCACAGGCAGAGCCATTGAAGTAATAAAAAAATCGAGCAAAAACATTACCTTGAGTCCAAATCAATTGGTATTGCCAATTCCTTTGGAAGTAATTACACAAAATCCAGATGTAATTACTCAAAACGAAGCATATAAATAATCCAGTTTAAAAAGTCTGAGCCTTAACGGGTTCAGACTTTTTTATTTTTGAATTTTAAACATTATTATAAATGCAAAAACAATCATTGGATTAGTCATGTAATTGCCCGAAGCCGGTTTTTTTATAAAAAGAAAAAAGTAGCATTGGATTTTGCTGCAAAATAAAATAAATGAATTAGATTACAATTCGTTAGTTTAATATTTTTTCTAAAACAAGCTGAAATGAAGGTAATTAACTGTGATTTTGGTTCATAAATGGCAGTTCAGTGCATTCAGTTTGCATGGAAAAAGTGAACACATTCAACCGACTTTAATCTAAAAACTGCATCCTGATTTCAAACATAACATTTGAAAAATAGTGTTATCTTTGCAGATTGTTATCAAATAGTTTATAAATCAAAGTAAAACAATTGGTTTATAAAATCATAAAAAGTAAATTTTAAAATATGTCTGAGATTTTTAATTCGGTTGAAGAAGCTATTAATGATATCCGCGAAGGAAAAATTGTTTTAGTATTTGATGATGTTGCCCGCGAGAATGAAGGTGATTTTATAGCAGCAGCTGATTTGATTACGCCTGAAATTATTAATTTCATGGCAAAGTTTGGTCGTGGATTGATTTGCGTAGCCATTACTGAAGAACGTGCTCAGGAACTTAAACTTCAACGCATGGTTGAAGAAAATACAGCAACAATGTCAACGGCATTTACTGTATCGGTCGATTTACTCGGACAGGGTTGCACTACCGGCATTTCAGCATCCGACAGGGCAAAAACAGTTTCTGCTCTTGTTAACAAAAACACCAAACCCGAAGAACTTGGCCGACCCGGACATATTTTCCCGCTTATCGCCCATCCGCAAGGAGTGATTGCCAGAATGGGGCACACCGAAGCTTCGGTTGATTTACCGTCGCTTGCAGGTCTGAATCCTTGTGGTGTACTTGTTGAAGTTATGAATGATGATGGTACAATGGCGCGATTAACCGATTTAATAAAGGTTGCAAGTGAACATAATATAAAACTTATTTCTATCACACAATTGGCCGATTACCGTATAAAAAATTTATAATCATGCTACAAAACCAACGCCGTGAAAAAATTCTTGAATTAATTCAGGAAGATGGACATGCTAAGGTAACTAATCTTAGCCGCATCTTTAAAGTTACTGAAGTTACCATCCGTCAGGATTTGGAACATCTTGAAAAAGAAGGTTTTATTTTTCGTGAACATGGTGGTGCTTACCTCAAAAACATTGATTTGAATGTTAGGAACTTTAGTTTACAAAATCAGCTAAACTTGTCGGAAAAAATGATTATTGCCCGTAAAGCTGCTGAATACATTCACAATGGTGATACCATAATATTAGACTCAGGCTCTACAACTACTGAAATTGCTAAATTACTAACAGGTTATAATAACCTCACAATCATTACTAATGCGCTCAATATTGCGCTGATTTTAGGAGCTCAGGCCGGAATTAATGTCGTGGTGACCGGTGGTGAGTTTAAAGCCCCTACTTTATCGCTCACAGGACAAAAAGCAGCCGATTTCTTTCAGAACTTACATGTTGACAAACTTTTTTTAGCCACTGCAGGAATTGCGCTTAAATCAGGTCTTACTTATCCGGGCATAAGTGACATTTGTGTAAAACGTGCAATGATAGAATCTGCAAATGAAATATATCTTGTGGCTGATTCAACTAAAATAGGTAAAAATGCATTTGCAAGTTTAGGGGCTCTATCACTTATCAATTATCTTATCACCGACTCAAAAATTAAAGAAGAGGACATCGAATGGCTTAAAACCTATGACGTACAGTTTATTATTGCAGAGGATTAGCATTTCAGAACCAACATTTGTTTTTGATGGAAATAAACAATTAAAAACTTGGAATCAATCATTTTCTTGCAACAACAAAGCATTCATTCATAGACATTTCTGTGTAATTTTATAATTTCATTTCAATTTTCTGATTATTTGGCACCAGCAAATACAGCGACAACCAACAAAGCAAATAAGCCAAACTGGCAATGGCAAAAACTACGTAATAACTGCCTGTGATTTGAAGAATTAAGCCTACAGCGCCGGAAAATAACACACCACCAATGGCTCCTGAAAAACCTGCAAGTCCGGTTACAGATCCAACGGCATTTTTTGGATAAATATCGGATACAATGGTGAAAATATTCGCTGCATACCCTTGATGCGCAAAAGTAGCCATGGAAATTAGCGCTACGGCCAACCACATATTGGAAGTGAATGAAGTAAAGAAGATAGGCACAACCAGCAATGCCATTAAAAAGATGGTGAACTTACGTGCCGCCAACGGATTTTTCCCTCGCTTTATTAAAAAAGATGACAACCAACCGCCGAAAATTGAACCGCCCATAGATACAATATAAATTACAACAAGCGGTAACCCAATTTTGGTCAGGTCGATATGATAATTGGAATTTAAATATTTGGGTAGCCAATACAGAAAAAACCACCAGATAGGATCAGTCAGAAAGCGTGATAAGCAGATTCCCCAGGTTTGTTTGTAGGAAATAATGGATTTCCACGGTAGTTTCTGAGTTTCCGGTTCTTTTTCATCCTGCAAAATATAATTGAGTTCGGTTTTACTTAGTTTTATATTTTCCTCCGGTTTGCGGTAGGTTAATCTCCAGAAAAACAACCACACAAAACCCAATGCACCTGCCGATAAAAAAGCCCATTGCCAACCCCATTTCAATGCTATAACAGGAACAATGAGTGGTGTAAGAATTGCGCCAAGATTTGAACCGGTGTTTAGAAGTCCCGTGGCCATGGCTCTTTCCTTTTTTGGAAACCATTCGGCCACAGTTTTGATGGCTGCAGGAAAATTAGCCGATGCACCAATACCCAATCCGAAACGGGCTATCGCAAAAGCAACTACGCTACTTAATGCCGCATGAAACATTCCGGCAATACTTAGTAAAGCCACCGAAATAATGAATCCCAATCGTGTTCCAATTTTATCGAGCAATGCGCCCATCGAAATTAATCCAATGGCATAGGCTGCCTGAAAAGCCATAATGATATAACTATAACCAGCTTCCGACCAACCAAACTGCACCTGAAGTTGTGGAGCCAGAATGCCCAGCACCTGTCGATCGACATAATTGATGGTAGTTACAAAAAACAGCAACACCACAATGCGCCAACGATAATTTCCGATTTTTACTGACATAGTTCGTGTATTAAATGATACACATCTTCCTGTTCTTCGGGCGTTTCGCAATACGTCACCACCACCATTTTCATGCCCGGCACCCAAAGTCTTTTGAGTTGTTCACTTATGGTTTCCAAGTCACCCACAATGCGGGAATTAAGCACTACGCCCGAATTTGCAAAACGATTAAAGGCTTCTAAGTTGGTATTTGCTCCGGGGTCGGTTTGAGGAGAAAAAGCGCCATCGGCCATTTTCAATCCTTTCATTTTCAAAACAGCTTCCACCCAATTTCCCCAATCGCCACAGGAATGGAAAACCGGTCCACCGAGCGGAGTACAAATTTTTTCAACTGAAGGAGCAGCCATTTCGAGGTATTGTTCGGGTGCAATCATAATGGCATTATCGTCGCTCATACCAAGTCCTGTCCATTTTGTTGAAGAAGCAAAACCATGTCCCGGCGAGGCCAATGCAGTACCAATTAGTTTCACTTGTTCATGATTAAATTGGATAGATAAATCAGCTAGTCGGTCAAAAAGTAACGTCACTTTCTCAGGCTCCATCATGGTATCCATAAAAAACTGATCGAGCGGATACAAATGTCCCACCATATTGAGCGGCGATTGTGTGTCGGTGAGCGAAACGGGCAAGCGACCTTTGGTTTGCTCGATAAAATACGCAATCATATCGAGCGTATGACGACCAATATTGGTTTTAGCCACTTCCTTCGGTTCGTAAGCCAGCACTTCGTCGATGGAATTGAAGCGCGTTTGCAGTGCCGGTGCCTGACCATTGTGCCAAACATAATCGCCACCAAAAGCACTGGCAATAGTGCCGATGCCGTACCACGGCTCCAGAAAGTTGGGAACATCGGCTTTGTACATCATGCTTTTTTCCAAAGCGCCCAGTTGAAGTTCGAGCGAATGTTTCATATCACTGCAACCGAACGAAAAACACTCCGCCACCCGCATTCGCCGATACACTAATACACCAGATTTTTGCTGCCAAAAATTTGCACATGTTTTATTCAATCCCGCTGCATAGGCCTCGTATTTCTCGAAATTAAAATTCTCAGGTTTTACAGGCAGCACTTGTGTTGCCTGTGAATCAGCCAGTTTATTGTCGAATTGTTTTGCCATTTATGGTTATTCTGAACGCAAATTACGCAAATGAAACGCAAATGTAAGAAGAATTAAATTTTTACATATACACCGAAAAGTCAATATTTTAATATAAACGCTAAGAACGCCAAGATTTTAAGCCGCAAAGGTTTGATATTTAGATGTAATATTCTTGGCGTCTTA
>JAKLIM010000020.1:0-12101 GCA_022709605.1 Bacteroidota bacterium
TGTTGTTCAAAAACAAAACTATATGTAACAGATATTGACAGATTGTTGGAAATTGATTTAAAAACCGGCAGCATTTTGAAAGAATATCGTAACTCAAAATCGAAAAGCCTGAATGATGTAACTGTAACCTCTAAAGGTCATGTATTTGTTTCCGATTCCGATGGCGATTGTGTTTTTCATGTAGGAAAAGATTCGCTGGAGGTTTTTATTCAAAGCACTCAACTTGGTGGTATGAATGGAATTTTTGCAAAAAAGAATCTATTGTATTTGGGTTCAAAAGGCAATTTTATTTCTATCAATCAGAAAACAAAAGCAATAACGGTATTGATGGAAAAAGTAGGATATCTGGATGGTATTGAGCAAATTGCACCATCCGTTTTTGTCACTTCCGATTGGCGTGGACAGGTACAACTTCTCAGAATAGGGAAAGGCGTAGAAAAATTGTTGGATACAACTCCTTTGAAAATTAATGCTGCCGATCTGGGTTATATTCCATCTCAAAAGCTGCTGTTAGTACCAACCTTTTTGGATAATCAGGTAGTGGCGTACAAATTAAACTGGTAATAATTTCAGAGATTCAAGCATCCTAAAAGTTGCTTGAATCTCTGAAATTTAATTTTTTTATCCAAATCATCAATCATAAGTATGTTCATTCAATTGAACCTTCTTTTTCTTCATGGTCAATGGTTTGCCATTAACCACTACATTTTTCAATTTTATGCCTTTATATTCCGATTTTAAAGTAGGATCTTCGGCGGTTGCAGTTACGTTTTCGAAAACGAAATTGCTAATTTTGTCATCCGGATTTCCTTTTATTTCGGCAAAAACATTGCATTTTACATTTATATTTGATAAAGTAATGTTGCGAACAATGCCTTTGGGTTTAACATTTTTACCTTCGAGGGTAAAAAATTGTTTCCAGGGTTTCAGTTCTACAATAGTTCCACAAGTGCCAGTAACATTTTCTATACGTATATTTTCGAATAACTGATACGTATCGGGGCGCATTTTTATACGCAAAAGAGGCGTATTACTATTGACCGTACAATTGCGCAACAATACGTTTCGGGCATGAATACTTTCGCTACCAAACGTGAGAACACCGTGTGAATCGCCAAAATCACAATCCTCGACCAGAATATCTTCAACAATTCCATTTTCAATTAATTCGTGTGCCGTGGGTCCTTTTCCTCCTTTGATACAAACAGCATCATCGTTTACCGAAATAACACATTTTCTGATCGTTACACGTTTACAAACATCAATATCAACACCATCGGTACTTGGCGCTTTTATCGGTTTAAAAGGAGACCTAATATCACAATTTTCGATCAACACATCGTTGCATTGATACAAATGAGTGGTCCAAAAGCCCGAATTATGCAGTTTTACACCCGAAAGTTTCACATTGTCGCTTCCCCAAATAAATAACAAACGAGGACGATGCACTTCGAGATTGGTGGCCGATTTACCAATAAGTTTCATTGAATCGCGCACAAACCAAAAATATTTCCAGTATTTAAGTCCATCCCCATCAATTGTACCGGGTCCGTTAATTTCAAAATTATCAACATGATACGCATTGACCAGAGCCGCATAATAATAAATACTTTTTCCTTCCATTCGCGAAGGAATCAAAGGATAATCGGCAATATTATCCGATCCTTTCAGTTTTGCGCCTTCTTCCAAACGAAGTTTTGTATTGGGTTTAAAAAACAGTGCACCCGATAGATAAACGCCCTTTGGCACAACAATAGTTCCGCCACCGTTTAATTCAGCTTTATCAATAACTGATTGAATGGCTGTTGTATTAATCAGTGTACTATCAGACCCAACGCCATAGTTGGTTATCAGAAAATCGGCTGAATACAAGTTTGAAAGAGTGCCGATAAATGTAAAAATTAAAAATAATCGCTTCATGAAATGAATGTGTTATTAGAAAATATGATAATAAAATTGTAAATTGTAAATAATAAAATAGTAAATATCTTTAGTTTCCATCCGGTTTAACAATGTCAACCGAAGGACTTTCGTACCAATAAAACTCATCTAAACTATCCGGTTTATTAGGATCATAAGCTTTCCAGTCAGCACGAACGAATTTTTTCAACATATAATTGTTGTTGACAATACTTTGAACCACGCATTTAGCCAATTGGTACGCACCATAAGGATTGAAATGTGTATCGTCGGCTAAAGCCTGTATTTGACCCGGATACGAATTAGCCGGATAATGCACAAAAGCTTTTTTGGAATTTTCGGGTCCGAGGGCTTCGTATAAATTCTTGCTCATCGCATTCAGGTCAATCAACATTACATTTTCCTCTCTTGCAAGTTGGCGCATGGCTTCGGGATAATTTTCTAAAGTGTTGATAATCTTGCCATTTTCATCGAAACGGCGACGGTTGGTAGAAGTTACCAGGACCGGAATTCCGCCTTTCTTTTTTGCCTCAGCCATATAATATTTCAATTCAGCTTTGTAAGTAGTAAATGCATCCAAATGATTTCCACCGGGTTTCTGGTCGTTGTGTGCAAATTCCATGAAGAGGTAATCGCCTTTTTTCATCAAACTCAAAATCTTTTTCAGCCTATTTTCGCGCTTGAATGCCAACAACGTTTCACCCGACTCGGCATAATTGGCTACCACCACATTGGATTTCAGAAAGTTCGGAAACATTTGTCCCCACGAAGCCCAGGGCTCGTTTTCCTGATCGGTAACCGTAGAATTTCCGGCAAGGTAAATGGTAGGGAGTTCATTTGCATCTTGTATTTCAATGTCCGAGATGCACGGATTTTCTCCTGTAAATTCGAGAGTGAGTTTATTGTCCCAGTTTATATAATTGAGTTCGCGGGGTTTCAGTCTTATGCTTGTCGAGTCGTTAATTTTGGGCGTCCGCACATCAACAACAACAATTTTTTTGACCGTTTTACCCTGAGCAGTTTTCAGGTTTTCGAACATCAACCGACGCGATTCTGCTTTCAACGTTGTTGATGAACCTTCGGAATTTCCACCCAAGGTGAGAATAATGCGGTATTGTCCTTCAGGAATTTTAACGGTAAAATAAAATGGTTTTTTGCTGCCAATAAAATTATTTTTTGAAACATTATTATTGGAAAATATTTCTCCGGAAGGAATAATTCCGTATCCTCTTTCTTCAGTATAAATTGTTTTTGAATCAATAATTTTATTGTTGATTTGTTCATTTACATGCCCAAAGCTGAAATGATGCAGTGTTTTGAAGCATTTTGCCTGAATATTTATAGAAATTATTAAAAGGAATATTGAAATTAGTTTTTTCATTAGAATTAAATTTATGGCTCGATTTTTATTTTTTAATTTCTGTTTCAGTTTTCACCAAAACAATATTCGGACGTTTTGCTTTTTTCATATCCGTACCTAAAAAGAAACTGGTATTGGGCGGTTGATTATAACCTACATTTTGAGTAGCTATACCCAAACGGTATTGTGGGTCATGCATCAGTGTATGAATTCGATGTTTTGTTGGAATAGTTGTGGTGTAAATCCGAAGATTTTTATTGTCATTTGTTCTGAAAATTACTTCTTCGCGCCAATCGCCAAATAAATCGGCACTCAAAGCCGGAGTCGATTTTGTGCCATTATTCGACATGCATCCCTCGGCTGTAAATATTGTGCCAAAACCATATTTATCGATCCGATTGCGGTTTAGCAATTCGCGACTCAAATCCCCATCCCACCAAATCAGGAAATTAGTTGATGTCGGATTTTCACCAATTCGTTCCCCTTTAAGATTTAGCAATCCGTTAGAACCCGAATACCACATTTCAGCACCGGGATTTCCGGGAAAAATATCAGCGGCGACACCACGACCAACATCACTGTTCATAGCTCCTTTGTAAAGTATTTCACCCGTTTTCACATCGTAAATGGCTGCTCCCGGTCCGGTAGTTCCTTCTTCAATTTCGTGAACACCAAAAACCTGTAATCCGGGTCGATTTGGGATAAACTCACCTACATGAATGGCATCGCCATGTCGCAAACCGGTCGAAAATAAGCCATTTCCATCGTCATTGACTACCATCGAACCGTAAATTATCTCATCCTTCCCATCATTATCAACATCGGCTACAGCTAAATTGTGGTTTCCCTGACCTGAGAATGGATTTTCGCCATCCTTACTATCGAAAACCCAACGTGATGTTAGTTTGCCCCCGCGCCAATCCCATGCTGCCAACACCGAACGGCCATAATAACCACGACACATCACTACACTTGGATGAACCCCATCGAGATAAGCCACACAAGCCAGAAATCGTTCCGAACGGTTTCCTGTGCTGTCGCTCTGGCCATTACCTCCGTGTCCATTCCAACTATTCAGCGGATAACGATTTGGAATATAATCTGTTGTAGCCAATGCTTCGCCTGTTTTTCCACTGAATATTGTGAAATATTCAGGGCCATCGAGTATTTTTCCAAAATATGTACCTGATGATTTATCCAGATTTCGATAATCTTTTGAAGAATCGCCAATAACTTTTCCAACACCATCAATTGTTCCATCGGCGGTTTTACAAGCAAATTCAGCGATGCCGTCACTGTCAAGATCGTACACCATAAATTGAGTGTAATGAGCTCCTTCGCGGATATTTTTTCCCAGATTAATTTGCCACAATAATTCTCCATTTTGCTTATAAGCCTGAAAAATGGGAATGCCTGAGATTCCGGGCGAGGGACTATCGATGCCCCGACTTGTTTGGTGTAAAATTAATTCGTATTCGCCGTCACCATCCAAATCGCCTACCGAAACATCATTGGGAGTATATCCATTCGGTGTTTTTAGTGGAATATTGATGTATTGTTGGATGGGAGATTTTGCTTTCAGAATGTAAGCTTTGCTAGCTTCCAGTTCTTTTCCCTTGTTAATTGCTTTCACAAAATACGAATTGTCGAGCGAATGATTCAAACTTTTATCAACAAAATTAGTGCTTTCGGTTATGGGCGAATTATTTAATTTGATAGGTTTTTTATTGCCACTCTGACGATACAGATTAAATGAAATATCTTGGGGTTCAGTACCAAGTAATCGCCAACCAATGTATGCCGAATTGCTGTCGGTGCGAACTACGATTACACCGCGATCCAGGTTTTCCATGTGTCGCTGCGCCTGTAATTCTGTTCCTGCAAGAAACACAAGAACAGTGACAACAAAAGCAATAAGTCTGATTCTCAATACTATATTCATTTTATAAATATTAAAATAACATGTATCCTATTTTTTCTTCGAGGATATGTCAATCTTTTCTTTTTTGAGTCCTGCTCCCGAAACAGTAAGTTCAATATTTCCTTCGCTTGTGGTCGATTGAACAGTTATAACTAATTTTCCGCTAAAAGCCTTCATGGACGGTAAATGAAACTGTTCCAGCGAAGTGGCATCACCATTACAAACTGCACGAAACTTGCCTGCTCCTTTGGTCGAGAATTTCAATTGATTGGTAGCTGTCGGGCAGGGATTTCCATTTTTATCAACAATAGTAGCAGTTACATAACTCAAATCTTCACCATTGGCAATCAGCGTTCTGCGATCAACTTCGAGCTTGATTGCATAAGGTTTGCCGGCGGTAGTTACCGATTTTTCTGAAACAGCTTTTCCTGCTTCATCATAAGCCACTACTTTTATTGTTCCCGGTTCATACTTCACATTCATCCACATCAGGCGGTAACGTTCAAGTTTCGTGTTCTTATTTTTTTTCAGAATTCCGTGACTTTTTCCATTTACAAAAAGTTCAGCGCTATTGTAATTGGTATAAACAAAAACCGGCGTTACTTCTCCTTCGCGACCCGGCCAGGTCCAGTGGGGTAAAATGTGCAAAGTTTCGTCTGTTGTATTCCAACGACTGCGGTACAAATAATAACGGTCCTTTGGCAAGCCGGCCAAATCGCACATCCCAAAATATGAACTGCGCGATGGCCAATAATTATCGTAAGGCGTAGGTTCGCCCAAATAATCGAAACCGGTCCATACGAATTCACCAATTACCCAGGGTTTATCGTCCTGCATTTCAAAATCAACTTCCGGAATATTCGACCAATTACAAGCTTCTAAATCGTACGAAGAACATTGTAAATCGTCGTAGGTTTTGTCTTTGTATTCTTTTACCGGAAATTTATAAACACCACGAGAACTTACTGTAGAAGCTGTTTCGGAACCCAGCAGAAAGCCTTGCGGGAAGCGTTTGTAAGCTTCGTCGTACAACTGAACACGATAATTAAGACCGGGAATATCCATAATTGCTCCAAATCCACTTTCCATAACTGCTTTAACCTGATCCATTCCTACGGTTACGGGACGAGTCGGATCTTCGCGGTGGAAAATATCCTGCAACCATTTGGCGCGCTTCACTCCTTCACTACCCCACTGATCCGGAACTTCGTTGCCCGAACTCCACATAACAATACTGGGGTGATTGCGGGTGGCGTGAATCAGATTTACCACATCTTTTTCAGCCCATTCGTCGAAATAAAGATTGTAGCCGTTTTTTACTTTGGGCTTTTTCCATTCGTCGAAACTTTCAGCCAAAAACAGAAATCCTATTTCGTCGCAAAGTTCCAATTGTTCCAACGAAGGCATATTGTGCGACGAACGAATGGCATTGCAACCCAAATCCTTCAAAATGGTTAACTGACGGCGGAGTGCAGCGGTATTTATGGCAGCTCCAAGCGGGCCGAGATCGTGATGAAGACAAACGCCTTTGAATTTTGTGGTTTTGCCGTTGAGTTCAAAACCTTTTTCGGGACTATATTTAATAGTTCGAATGCCAAAACGAAGGTTTTCAGTGTCTTTCAGAATATTTCCCTGATAAAGTTGTAGTTCGGCGGTGTACAAAACCGGCGTTTCGGGGCTCCAAAGTTTCGGTTGTTGTACTGCAATATTTTGTTCAATTTCGTCCCCGAATCGTTGAGCAGAATTATTTTCGGCCACTATTTTTCCTTCAGCATTGCGTATCAACGTTTTAATGGTCAGATTTTCACCCTGAACCTGCGAGCGGATATTTACTTTAGCCACATCGCCCGACACAAAAGGAGTAGTAATAAAATGCGCCCATTGCTTGAAGCTCTCTTTGTTTTTCACCAGCACTTTTACCTTACGGTACAAACCTGCACCGGGATACCAACGAGAGGAAAAACCCTGATTTTCAAGCCGAACAGCTATGGTATTTTCAACTCCTGCTTTTAAATAGGATGAAATATCAAAATAAAAATAGCTGTAACCATACGGACGTGTACCCACTTTTTTACCATTCACAAATACCTGAGCGTTGCTCATCGCTCCATCGAAAGACAAAATAACCTGTTTCTCGTTTGTAAATTCGGGCAGCGACAATTTGGTTCTGTACCAACCCACACCGATAAACGGCAAAGCGCCTGTGCGTCCGGTTTTTTCAGTCGCTGCTTTTTCGTTGTTCTGCTCAATTTTCACCACCTGCTTGTCCACTTCTTTGTCGAACGGACCGTAAATAGCCCAGTCGTGTGGAACAGCAACAGCTTGCCATGCAGCATCATTAAAATCAATTACCGAGGCTGATTCATTTTCTCCTTTTGAGAATTTCCACGAATCGAGCTCTTTTACAACAGTTTGAGCAAATAAATTTGCACTATTAACAAAGAATATCAATAAAATTAGTTTTTTCATTGGTAATAAAAATTTAAAATTTTGAAGCGACTTTTTACTTTCAGGTATTTTCCCTCACCTCAAGGTCAGGGGTGAGGTTACTCCATATAAAAAACTTCGGGCAGCGGTACAGAAACCGGCGAATTATCCGGATTAGATTCCATAATATCAGCCATATACGCCCACCAACGTTGTACAATTTCGGTCGAACCCAAATCCTGCGAACCACCTTCGCCATTATTCTTCTGCACAGCAAAAAGAATATTGGTTTCTTTATCCCAAAAAATAGAATAGTCATAAACTCCTGCATCGTGCAGCAGTTTTTTTAATTCAGGCCAGATTTCGTTGTGGCGTTTTTCATATTCTGCTTCGAAACCCGGTTTCAGAAACATTTTAAATGCGGAACGTGTCATAATATTATTTACAATTTAAACATTTACTATTTACCATTTTAGTTGTTAGAAATATTATTCATTATACGAAATGGTAAATCGTAAATGAATAAATGGTAAATCGTTTTTATTTTACCCAAAAAATCGGCTCATCCGTATTTTGCTCTTCGGGATAAAATTGCACCGCGCTGTCGTTCATTTTTGGATGTGTGGTTTTCAACAAACGAATCATCTCACCACCGGCCAGAATTACCGGACCGTAACCATGCGCAGCGTATTTATGCACCGGACGATAATAATAAAATGCCGGATCGAAGCCCATACCCGTTCCTACGCAGGTTCCATCTACTTCGCCGGCTTCATTTACCTGTGTCGAAACCGCATGCCATCCCAACATAGCAACAGGACCATAAACCAAAGCATCTAACCATCCTTTGTTTA
Organism: Bacteroidota bacterium; assembly: GCA_022709605.1. GTDB lineage: Bacteria > Bacteroidota > Bacteroidia > Bacteroidales > Paludibacteraceae > Paludibacter. Next base: position 8,483 of record JAKLIM010000020.1, read on the forward strand.
CACCATGAGCAATACAATATGTATAAATTGCTGTGGCCGATGTTTCGAGATAAGAATCATTTTTGTCGAGCAACTGATGCCAGAATCCTTCGCCCGATTGCAGTGGGGCTAATCCTTGAACGTGTTCCTGGTATAATTTCAGAATTTCATCGCGACCTTTGTAGTTTTCAGGCAAAACATCCAGTACTTCGGTCATGGTCAGAATAGCCCAACCGTTTGCCCGTCCCCAATGAAAAGCCGGATGTTCGTTCATACCTTCAACCCAACCGTGGCGGAAAAGTTTTTTCTCAGGCAGCCACATACGTTGTTTAAAAAGCAATATCTGTTTTACAGCTTCGTCGTAATATTTCATGTTGCCGGAAAGTTTTCCCATATTGCCAATGGCCGGAATAGCCATAAACATATCGTCGAGCCAAACGGTATTTTTTTGAGGACGCATACGTGCAAAAATACCATCAGCCAACCTGTATTCTTTATTCATAATATAATCCATATAATTATCAATGAGCGGACTACCTTCGAATTTAATTCCTGAAAGTTGCGCTTTAATCATGGCCGAACAAACAGCTCCAGCATCGTCCAACGCTTCGGGATGAAGAACCTGGCGCATTTGCGGGTCAACAATGCCCTCCTTTTGCAAATTTCGGAAATACGGAGCCACTTTTGAAAGAAATATAAACCGATCTGAAACATATTTCCAATAGCGAACATCGGCTGTGGTTTCGGCAGCGAGGAGCATGGCGGCATACGTAACGCCCCATTCGTAACTTGCCAAACGGAATTGGCCGCGTTCGAGCAAGGAGTTTTTATCTATTTTACCAAAATCAGTTACTTCGGCTTTGGTTTCTTTATTGATAACTTTTGTAGGTGTAGCTTTTTCCAGAAAAACCAAAACACGGTCGATGGTTGCTTTTACATCTTCAGCTTTTGCAACTCCATAAGGTGTTTTGTAATCCGGCTTCATCAAATGAAGTGGCGTGTTCGAGTCGTTTACCTGAGTTTTGCTTCCCTCCTTTGTCTGACACGATGCCCAAATAAGAACAGGTAGAATTAAAATTAATTTTTTAAGCATAATATTGTTTTTGTTTTAAAGTTTCGGGTTTATAATTTAAGGTTGCTATTCATATTTCAATTATAATCTGATAAGTATTCAAGATCACATCGGATAAGTCGGTTCTGTTGGTTTTATTGACTTTTGCATTAATACTGATTCCTTTGGTAACTTAAATTCTACATTTTGATGAATATGTTTCTGTTCGGTGATACTGTCAGCTTTTAAATTTTTCATACTTACATGCTTAACCGGCAATTCTTTATCACCAAGTATACGTGAAACGAATTTCACTTTCCCGGCACTTATATTTTTCAATTTAATGTTGCTAATGGGTGTAAGTACGCGATCGTAAGTTGGCATCAGCGTTCGCCATTGATACAACACATCGGTTTCGATACCCAAAATTCCTTCGCTTACATTGCCGGATTTAATATTTTCGACACTAATGTTTTTCACAAATCCACCCCGGCGTTCGTTTGTTTTGATGAAAACCAGATGAAACATTTTGGCATTGGCATCGACTGTACAATTTTGCATAAACACATTTTCGATACCGCCCGATAGTTCGCTGCCAATGGCCAGCAATTGATGACCATTTATCACATTACAATTCCGGATGACGATATTTCGAGCAGGCGTTGCCAATCGCCAGGCTTCATGATCGCGACCCGATTTTACAGCAATGGCATCATCGCCCTGATCAAACACACAATCTTCTACAAGTACATTTTGGGTCATTTCGGGGTCGTATCCATCATTGTTGTGACCATGTGCAAACACATTCAATTTACGCAGCAATACATTTTTACACAAATAAGTATGAATAGTCCAAAACGGGCTATTTTCGATGCTGAAATTCTCAAGTCGAATATTTTCGCAACGATTAAAATGGATCAAATGTGGTCGTAAATTGGCTGAGTCGTTCACCATCAATCGCTCTGAAGTTGGCACATTCTGATAAGCCAGGTCGTAAAGTCGTTTCAGGCTGTTCATGTGTCCGCGCGGACGGCTAAACCATTTACGCCAATGATCCATTTTGGCTTTTATTTTACCTTCGCCTGTGATAGCAATATTTTTACATTCGTAAGCGTAAATCAATGGGGAATAATTCATACATTCAATACCTTCCCAACTCACAGGCACTGCCGGTAAATAATCATTCGGATTATCGTCGAAAAGCAGCATTGCACCTTTTTCGAGATGCAGATTTACATTACTTTTAAAATGTACTTTACCCGTGATCCACTCGCCAGCCGGAATTACAACTTTGCCTCCTCCTGCTTTGTTAGCCGCTGAAATTGCATCGGCAATGGCTATAGATGTTTTGGCTTTATCGCCCTGCACTGCTCCAAACTCCACAATCGAATATGTTTTACACTTTTCGAAGTCCGGAATGGAAATGGAGGGCATTTCGAATGGAGCTTTCACTTTAATTATTTGCAATTTAACTTCTGCAAATATAGTAAAAGATGTTGTAAGAAGTAATAATAGAATTGTGCTTTTCATTGTAAATAATCAAGATTTCAATACTGCAATATACTGATTATTAATAAATAAGGAAATGTTTTGTAAATAAAAATTTATAACTTTATTGATTAGCTCTTACTTTTTTTCTTATTTTCTTATTTTTCAGTTGTTTTAATCAGCGTCTTTCTCAGCTTTTTCAGTTTTTTATCTTTTGACAATTTCACCCCTTCGGCCACGGTTTTGGCATTCAGCTCAGCACCTAACCGCGAGGTATGAGTGTGATCGCCAAAATACATCAATTGAATTGAATCCTTTCCCATTTTTTCCAATTTATCGGCAACCAATCCATTTAGATTGATGTAGGGAACTTTTTGCATTTGAGCAGCTTCTTTACACCATGCTCCGAATCCTTTGTCGTTACGAACTATCTGCAAACTGTCTTTGGTTACAAAATTGTTGCGGGGAATGTGCGAAAGAATAATCGGAGTTGCACCTTTGGCCTTTACATCCTGCACATATTTACGCATATACCATCCAAAAGTGTGTATAGTTTCGGTTTTGCCGGTGGCTTCCATAACCACTGTGGTATCGTTATCGCCATTTCCTTTAAGCGAAGCGCGCGGACGGGTTCCTGTATTGAGAGAGCCGGCATCGTTGTGTCCAAACTGTATAAATACGTAATCACCTTTTTGAACCCCTGCAAGCACTTTATCCCAAAGTCCCTCGGTGATATACGTACGACTGCTGCGACCACCCAAAGCATGATTTTCGACCGAGACCTTTGTGGTATCGAACCATTGCCAAAGCAGACTTCCCCAACCGTATTGATTATTGCTGCCATCATCTTTTCCGTTTTTAACCGTCGAATCGCCAATGGTAAAGATCACTGGTTTACCATTCTTTCGACTACTTCCGGCTGCTTTGCCACGCAATGCTTTGGTAGGATCGGCACCAGATTTTAGTCCAAGTTGTTCATCAACAGTTAGTTTCGTATCATTGCTTTGAGCTATGCCACTAACTGTAAAAAACATCAAGAAAAAGATAATAAGTAGAAATGCTGATTTTTTCATTTTATTAGAGAATTAATTTTTTAATTTA
>JAKLIM010000020.1:12111-19382 GCA_022709605.1 Bacteroidota bacterium
CAGACTACAAAAATCAACATTATTGTGTTAAATTGAAATAGAGAAACGTACATTTGTATAAAAAAACATACTTTGTACCAAATAGGTAGATTATTATGTCAAAGGATTTTTTTCTATTATATCGTACAGTATTCTATTTAATATTAATACCGAATTTTATTTCTTTGTAATGTAAAAAATTGACACAACAAAACCAATCGAAATTTACAATACATCATGAAAAAAACATTTACTATTCTCACTTTTTTAGCTGCATTTTTCTTTATTCCGTCCCTTTTTGCTCAGCGTCCAATGGAAAAACTCGACCGAAGCGTTGTAGCTCAAAAAGTATCAAACGGCGTATACGTAAACTGGCGAATTCCTTCGGACGAATGGTATAATACCGCTTATAAACTATACCGCGATGGTTCATTAATTTATACAACTACTTCAACCGGAGCCTCAAACTATTTAGATGCAGCCGGAACAACAAGTTCCAAATACACTGTTTCGGCAGTAAAAAACGGTGTTGAATCAACACAATCGGCTCAGGCATTGGTACTTACAAAAAGTTATCTCGAAATTCCGATGCGCAATTTAAAATCATTAGGAAAAAAACTCTATTACCTCAATGATGCAACTGCAGCTGACCTTGATGGCGATGGTCAATACGAGGTCATTATCAAACGTATGAACCGCGATTGGGATGCAGCAAATACAAATTTTACTTATTTCGAAGCTTATAAAATGGATGGAACTTTCATGTGGGCTATCGATGTGGGTCCAAATATCACCATGGATGTCGAAATTAACATTGCGGCTTTCGACTTTGATGGCGATGGAAAATCTGAAGTATTTATGCGTTCTTCTGATAATACGATTTTCGGATTGGATAAAAACAATCAAAATGGCACTACTGTGGGCGACCGCGACAAAGATGGAGTGACAAACTATAGATATTCGATTGGTGGTGACGGTTTTATAAATGCCGGACCGGAATATCTTTCGTTGATTGATGGTATGACTGGAAAAGAACTTGATTGGGTGAATTTTATTCCGCGTGGAACTTCAGGCGATTGGGGCGATGATTACGGTCACCGGGCCAATAAATTTTTCTTTGGTGCACCCTATTTGGATGGAAAACATCCGAGTCTTTTTATCGGTCGTGGTATTTATACGCAAACAAAAATGCGTACTTACGATATTGTGAATAAAAAACTTGTTTTGCGTTGGTCATGGGAAAGCGGATTTTCTGAATATGCATGGCAGGGAAACCACAATTATACCATTGCAGATACTGATTACGATGGAAAAGATGAAATTGTATGGGGATCGATGTGCGTAGATGATAATGGTACAGGTTTATATTCAACAGGTTTGGGACATGGAGATGCATTGCATGTAGGCGATTTTGATCCCTACAGAAAAGGCACAGAAGTTTTTGCATGTAACGAAGCCAATCCCGGAACAAATCTCCGTGATGGAAAAACAGGACAACTTTTATACCGAAAACAAGCAGCAAAAGATGTAGGACGTGCCTGTGCCGGAAATATTTCTGATTCATTCAAAGGTGCTGAATGCTGGGGCGGAGGTGTAGGAATATCAGCAACCGACAGGGTTGAATTATCTCATTTTGGTGTTGCTGAAAACTATTGTGTGTATTGGGATGGTGATTTATTACAGGAAATTTTAGACCATTCTGGATTTTCAACCGGAACCGGTGTAGGTTATGGAGCCATTACAAAATTTAATGGTTATGGTAATATCACCACACTTTTGAGCGCCGATGCAAATTCGTGTAATTACACCAAAGGAACTCCATGTTTACAAGCTGATTTAATTGGCGACTGGCGTGAAGAAGCTATTTGGTGGCGTGCTGACAGTATGGCTTTACGTGTTTATACTACACCAATTGCTACCACCAACCGAATTTACACTTTGATGCACGATCATCAATATCGTCAGGCTATCTGTTGGCAAATGTGTGGTTACAACCAACCACCGCATACAAGTTTTTATCTTGGAAGCGATTTCCCTACTCCTATTCCTGCAAAATCAACCAATGGAAAATTAGTATGGAAAGGTAGTTCTGCAACTTTAGATGCTTCTTCACCCAATTTTATGAGTGGTGACGATTTAGCAGGATTAGTTGCCGGAACTGCATCAAGTGTTACATTTAGCAATGGTAAAAATATTTTATTGGATAACAGAGGTGTAAACAAAACGATAGATTTAAACGGGAACATTGAACCTGAATTACTTATGATTTCGGCAACCGATAATTACGCCATTAGCGGAAGCGGTGTACTTGGTGGAAACATGATGTTGGATAAAATGGGTGAAAGCACACTCACTATCAATGGAAATCACACTTACACCGGAAAAACCGATATTTGGGAAGGAAATCTTTGGTTAACAGGCAGTTTGACAAGTTCTGCTGTTACTGTACGTCGTCATGCCAACTTTGGTGGTATTGCTACACTTGGCAATGGATTAACTACCGAATACAACGCCGGTATTTTTATTGGTGGTCAGAATGTAGCTGATACAATGAAAATTACAGGGAATTTGAATTTTGTTTCCGGTGCAAAATTAGTGTATGATTTATCCGATAATCCGAATGTTATTACAGGAACAAAAGGTGCTACTTCAACATTTAAAAATGATTATCTGCAATTAAACGGTACATTGCAAATTGGTTCCGGTGCCATTATATTAATAAATCAATTAGCCGATTCAATTACTCCCGGAAAGTATCTATTAATGAAGGCGAATGCCATTACCGGTACTTTGTCGACAATAAAAGTACAGGGTGTGGGAGGTAAATCAGTAGAATTAACTTACGATGCCACGTCAAAAGAACTTTTTCTGGTTGTGAAAGGAACCCGAAGTGCCGGAAAAATTACGTGGACAGGAAAAACCGATGCCAATTGGAATCTGGCAAAAACAGCCAATTGGAAGAACGATGGTTTTGCTGATATTTTTGTAGCCAACGACAGTGTTTACTTAGATGCTACAGCAACCAGCCGAACCATAAATCTGGTAGATAGTTTGCCCGTTGCACATTTAGAAGTAAACAGCAATATGCCCTATACATTTGGTGGAACAGGTGTTTTAACCGGTTCAATGAGTTTAATAAAAGCCGGAACAGGTTCGTTAACCTTAAATACCCGAAACAATTATACAGGAAAAACAATCGTTGAAGGAGGATCATTGATTATGAAATATGCACCTTCGTCAACTAATAATGGCGGTATCGGTACTAATTCAACTTTAGTGGCTAATTTTGTAGTGAAAGATAGTTCGATTGTTCAAATTACCACCGCCAATGAAATTACCAACAGGGGATTAACGTTGGCCGGAGCTGCAGGAGGTTTGCTAAATGTAACAGGTGCTTTGTATTGGAATGGAGTAATAACCGGGACAAAACTTACCAAATACGGTACTGCAACTTTATATATTGGAAACAACAATACCTCACTGAATGAAACTGTACTTAAAGCGGGAACAATTAAACTAAACTCAGATGCCTCCGTATCAAATGGCATTGGAAAAAAAATAACATTATTGGGTGGAACGCTTGAAACGTTAAATTCAACCGGTCCTTATTTGTCGAGTAATAATGCTTTTGATGTACCTTCAGGATATACAAGTACAGTAATTGCCGGAGCACGTTGCGAATACAATGGCGCATTAACAGGCGATGGAACTTTGAACTGGAGTACTGATTTTATTCGTTGTTATATAAATGGTAACTGGTCGGCATTCAACGGCACATTAAATATTATCAAAAACGGGGCAAATTCAACGTATGAAGATAAGTTTATCTTCAATAACAGCAATGGCCTTCCGAATGCTTCGGTTTCGATTGCATCCGGAGTAATCATGTGCTACAAAAACGGTACGGCCGATAATGGTACCGCTACAATTAAACTGGGAATGCTTTCAGGAGCGGGAACATTCTACAATGCCGGACTCGAGGTGGGAAGCAACAACAAAAACGGATCGTTTAGTGGTGTAATTTCAGGTTCTACTTCAGTAAAAAAAGTAGGAACAGGACAATGGATTGTATCGGGTGCTAATACATATACCGGTTCAACCACATTGAACGAAGGTTCAATGACTGTTTCGGGAAGCCTGGCTACAGGTACAGTAAACATTAATGATGGCGCAACTATGAATTTAACCGGAGCTACAGCTGGTTCGGCCATCGTTTCAACAGGTGGAATCCTTAATGTCTCAGGAAGAATTGGTGGAAGCTTAACTAACAACGGATCGTTAAGAGGAACCGGCACAATTTCAGGGTCAACCAGTCTGGGCAATAACTCTACAACTTTACCCGGAAACGTAGCCGTTGGCACATTGAACTTCGGGGCAAATGTTACCATGAATGCATCAGCAAATTTATCAATGCAAGTTTCAGGCGGCTCTGCTAATTGCGACAAGTTAGCCATTACCGGAACCTTTGCTTGTAACGGAACGCTTGAGGTTTCTCTTCTTTCCGGAAATTTAACCGAAGGTGCAGTTTATCAGCTATTTACAGCCGCAAGTATAACCGGAACATTTGCTACAGTTACACTTCCACAGTTAAATAGTGGGTTAGAATGGGATTTAAGTGAGCTTTATACAACCGGTAAAATTAAAGTAATCAAAGGAACAGTAACCTGGAATCCACAAATTAAAACCGGCGTTATAAAAAATCCAAGCACTGGAATTTTCCAAATTTACATTGAAAATCCGGTAGCAGAAATGAATGTAATGGTAGTTAATATAGAGGGAAAAGTAATTTACGAATCGAAAATAAATGCATCAAATGGAATCTTCGAAATAGATTTAACAAATAATTCTTCAGGCATTTACCTGATGAAAATAATTTCGGGAAAAGAATTTTCCAATGTAATTAAACTGATAAAGATTTAAATTTCGAATGATTAAAAAATAAAGGCGGGCTTGTCGGTAATAACTGACAAGCTCGCTTTTATTTATTGCAAAAGTAATTTTAAACTATTTATTTTAATGTTAGTTTTGCCAATAATATGAATCAAAAATAAAACAAGGGACAAGCGCCCCGATAGCTATCGGGGCGCTTGTCCCTTATATATCATAAACCTCAAACAATAATATCAGAAATAATTAAGCGTATATATATTTTTTTTGCGATAATACTTCATTATTCATTACCCACCATTTTCATTATTTACCATTCATTTTTGCAATTAAAGCTGGATACAATTCTGATTCTACCCATTTAAATTCCGGTTCTATTCGTAAAATCTTTTCATACACAATTTTCGCATTTTTCAATTGCCCTGTTTTATCGTAAGCTCGGGCCACCAATGTGAGAACATTCAGATACATCCAGTGATCCGTTTTTCGGGTAGTTTCGAAAATTTTTATCGCTTTAATAAACAGTTTAAGCGCTTCCGGCTTATTTCCACCAAACACTTTAGGAGTAAAAAACAAGGCACTTCCTTTATCAATAATGGCTTGTAAATTATTATTATCCAGCTTGTAAGCTTTATTTACAAATTCCTCACTATCATTTCCCAACGAAAATACTTTCAGTTTATTCATCGGAATTTTAAATCCTGTAAACGAACCCTTATAAGCCAATGCCGTTGCATTTTCAGGATATAATTTCAGAATCTGATTGAGCAACAGATCTCCTTTCGTAATGTATTTTGATGCCTCATCATGTTGTTTTTTGGCAACCAAATGACCGATATATCCATAATATAAATTGATAAGTTCCAGTTTCTGCTCAATATTCTCCGGCTTCTTTTGTTCGGTCAGCTTAATTTCTTTAAGCCATAAACCCCAGTCATCGGCGACGAAAGCAGTATAAATATTACGTTTATTTGTAAACTGTGCAATTGTATTTTGAACTGTAAAAGTGAATAATACTCCTATAACAAGAACACGTAGTAAACTTATATTTTTGTAATTCAACATTTTAATAAATTCTATTTTATTTTTAATAGCGTGCTAAAATTAATCAATAATTCTGACTGACCGAAAATTTAACGAAAAATGCGAATGAATTATATATTTTACAGTCATTTTTTAGCTATCTTTGCACCCGAAAGGAATTCGGCCCGCTTCCAGGGCTGTTTTTCTTTCTTTTTTAAAATAGTAAAGACGTGGCATGCTGCGTCTCTACCAGAAAATGGGGTGCCTTAATATTTCGGGCTGAGATCATACCCTTTGAACCTGCACGGGTAATTCCGCGAAGGGAATAAGAAACATCTTCCGTATCTTATTGGCTCTCAAAACAAAATTTATTAACTAATTAATCAATTTGTTATGAGACAATTCTTAATTGCAGCTTTCGTGCTGTTTTCTACAACATTTACATTTGCTCAACATCTTATCAAAGGTAAAGTAACTGACGGGAACGGCATTCCGCTTCAGGGTGCCAGTGTTTTTATTAAAAGTGAAAATGCAGGCAAAATCACCGACAAAGAAGGTGTTTTTATTTTCGATGGACTAACCAAACTGCGTTATACAATCGAAATTTCGTACGTGGGTTTCGAACCGGCAGTTATTCAGGCAACTACCGACCGGGAAGTAATCATCAAACTATCCCACAAATCGTACAATATCAATGAAATAACAGTTACTTCGCTTCGTGCCAACAATCGATCGGCTGTTGCATATTCCGATGTTCAAAAAGAAGATATTGAACAACGCAATTTGGGACAGGATATTCCTTACTTACTTGCGCTTACTCCTTCATTTATAACTACTTCGGATGCCGGAACAGGAATTGGTTACACCGGATTCCGCATTCGTGGAACCGATGCCAACCGCACCAATATAACCGTAAACGATGTGCCTTTGAACGATGCCGAATCGCACGGAACTTTCTTTGTGAACATGCCCGATTTTGCCTCCTCGCTTTCGTCGGTTCAGGTACAACGCGGTGTGGGCTCTTCTACCAATGGCGCAGCTGCTTTCGGGGCAAGTATTAATATGCAAACCGAAGGCTTGAATGCGAAGCCTTATGGCGAAATAAGTTCTACCATTGGTTCGTTCAACACCAATAAAAACACGCTGAAAGCCGGAACGGGTCTAATAAACAATCGGTTTGCATTTGATGCACGATTATCAAACGTCACTTCCGACGGTTATATTGATCGTGCGTGGGTGGACATGAAATCGTATTATTTTTCGGCCGGTTATTTTGGAGAGAAAACAACGCTGAAATTTCTGACATTCGGTGGGGCCGAAAAAACGTATCAGGCTTGGTATGGTGTTGACTCAGAAATTATGAAAACCAATCGTACCTACAA
>JAKLIM010000200.1 GCA_022709605.1 Bacteroidota bacterium
TTCGGATTCCAGGCCATGTCCAGAAAGAAACTTATCGGATATTCCATGGGTTTAAGGTCGCCTACATTTACTATCCAGATACGATCCACTCCATGACTATAGGTCAAATTCATTTGCTCCCAAATACGTTGTACCTGACTTACATTGAGCCATTTATAATTGCGGGGGCCACCCACATAATCGAAATGGTAGTACATTCCGTAACCGCCTTTATGTGGTTTTGCATTTACATCGGGCAGTTTACGCACGTTGCCCCAGTTATCGTCGCAAAGCAACAAAGTAACATCATCAGGCACTCGCATGCCTTTGTCGTAATAATCCTGCACTTCTTTGTACAACGCCCAAACCTGAGGTGTTTCAGTTATTTTTTTGCCGGAAACTTTTTTAATAATGATTCGCTGGTCTTTTACAATTTTTTCGAGTAACCCGATATTAGCATCTTCGCTCATCGGCTCATCGCCATCGCCGCGCATACCGAGCGTAACTACGGTTTCAAAATTCTTCTGCCGTTCAAATCCTTTTTGCCAGAAATCTTTCAGCACGGTTTCATTTTTGCTGTAATCCCATTTGCCTGAACCGTATTTTTTCCATTCGGCATGGGCTTTTCCCATGGGTTCGTGATGCGATGTGCTTACTACAATTCCCATTTTGTGGGCTAATTCACCATTTTTGGGGTCATCGTCGTAAAATGAATTACCCCACATGGCTGGCCAAATAAAATTACCCTTCAACCGAAGGAGCAACTCGAATACTTTTTCGTAAAACAAATGATTAAAGCCACCAAAAGTAGCACTTGACCAACCGGAGAGTGCCGGAGCTTCGTCGTTCAGAAAAATACCACGGTAACGAACAGCAGGTTCTCCATCGGTATAAATTCCATTTTAATAGATATATTTTGATGCTTTTGAACCGGGACATCAGCCCAGTAAGTCCATGGCGAAACGCCAATTTGTTCGGAAAGTTCGTAAATGCCGTAAATAGTACCACGCATGTCGCTACCGGCAATTACAAGGGCCTCGTCGATGCCCGGAAGAGGATTTGATAGGGTCTGAATCAGGAACTTTTCATGTTTACCAACAATATCGGAAGTATTAATTTTTTTTGATTTTAGCAGTTTTTGAATGAAAGCACTTTTACCAACTGTACCAATGATGAGTACTTTTTTGTAGTTCTGTGGAGCATTTTTTAGAATAACGGGTGATGCGCCTGAAACTTTATTCAGATCGGATTGTAAATCGTTGGTAGCTCGCAATACGCCCCAATAATCGGCACTATCAACCAGAAGTGGAACTGAAACACCATTTGTCACCAATGCAAATTGATTTGTATTATTTTCAAATCTACAAAAGGATTCCTGTCCATTTATAGAAAAAATAAACATAAAAAGAATGTATGACAAAAGTGTGATTTTGAATTTCATAAAATTATTGATTTAAGTTTATCTAAAAAAATTTAGACAAACTTAGCTTTAAAGTAGAATGAATATTTCCTACGTACAAATTTAGTTATAAATTAAACTGTAAACTTTACGTAAAAGAACAAATTGTTTTCAATTTTGAATACATATTTCATTTAACGTATCATTCCGTTTCGTGTATGTTACATCAATACATCTGATACATAAAAAGTGACTTAAAATTGAGTTTGATTAGTAAAGAAGTTTTTTATGTTTGGGAAAGTTGAAATTAGCCGGATCAGGAAAGCAGATAATTTATTTGAATGATTTAAAAAGTGGTTAAAGACTGGCTAACCCGATGAATGGGTTAGCCAGACTGTCAACTAAAAAAATCTTACCTGATAACTTAAAAACTTTACCTTGAGAAAACTAATATCAATAACCCGGATTCTGATAGGCTGCTTTATCTTCGGCAGTCATTTCCATACCATCTATTTGTCCCGAAGGTATCGGACGTAGGTAATGGAATTTTTGAATGGTACGGGTAACAGTTGCGGGTGTATGATCGCCATAAGCACTTCCACAAATCTGATACGAACCCGCAAGTTCATTCCATTTTTGGGTACGAACTAAATCGAACCAACGGCCTCCTTCTGCATAATATTCACGCGAGCGTTCCGCTAAAATAAAGTTAATGTCGATTGTTGCAGGAGTTGCAGCAACCATCGCAGCACTATTGTCAGCTACTTTGGCTACATTACCATTGTTATCCCAACGCCATTTACCTGCACGCATACGTATTACATTAATTAATTCAACAGCACTTTTACCGGCTTTTGCTGATGCACCTTTAACAGCAGCTTCGGCAGCTATAAAATAAAGTTCTGAGAATTTAGCAATATTGAATGGACGAGTACTTGCAGCATTTGGTTGACCTAAACCTGTACCATTGTCGGTACGATAAGGACCAAGTTTCCAAAGACCAGGATAAACGATACGGCTAATTGCACTTGGAGCGATTACAAAATCAGCTCTGCCCGGTAAAATACCGGCGCCAATATTTGCAGTTGCTTTGTCGTATACAATAGCAGGATCTTCTTCGTTCAGGAATGTCAAAATTGCACCACCGGGAGCTACAGTCATGCCATTAGCATTAACCAAAGTTGCAGATGTATTTCCAGCTTTGTTCCAGTTTCCACGATAAACATAAGTAAATGTACCATCGTAACGTGAATCGTTGGTTTTGTCAGCAAAAGTGTTTTTAATTACACCAATGGTTGGGCACATACGAGTCCATGGACGTCCGAGTGGCTGTGAAGCTTCACGTTGAACAGAACTTACACCGCTACTTCTTATTGAAGTATAATTCCATGTCATCATCCAACCTGCAAAGTTATCAGGAGCACCTCCTCCACCGTAAGTTAAACTTGATCCGTTATACTTTTCACTGGCTTCAGTATGGTCGGCGTACAACATGATTTCTTTGTTGCGATCGTTCGAACCAAGGTTTACATCATAATAAGTTGCCTGTAATGCATAAGGTCCGGGATTTTCAATACCTGCCACAGCTACATCATACGCTTGTTGATAATACCAGGCGGCATTGTGTCCGTCAGGGTCTACCCTTTCGCAAGCAGGATAAGTAGGGATTGCGTTTGGATTTTCGAGCCACCATGCATAAGTCAAATACGCTTTTGACAAATAAAGACGTGCAACATTCTTTGTAACTGTTCCTGTTAATCTTCCTGTTTCAGGAAGGTCGGTAATTGCTTTTAACAAATCAGGAAAAATTGCTTTCGTATAAACTTCAGGAACTGTGTTACGTTTTGAAGTTCTTGCAGTACTTGTATTGAATTTCAATTCTCCGGCACCTAAATCCAAAGGTACGCCACCAAAAGTTTGTACCAAAAGGAAATAGTCAAATGCACGGAAAAATCTTGCTTCAGCGATCAATGCATTCGAGATGGTTCCTACTTCTTCAGCATTTTCTATAACACCACTTGCCGTGTTGATATTTGGAAATGCAGTTCCCCATAAAACATCGGTGCGACTACTTGCCGGAGTTAAAGATCCAACACCTGAATAATCGATATCCTTAAAGTTACCATCTGCACTTTGAGCATAGGTAGCTTCATCGGTACCTGTTATACCTGTATTATAATAATATGCCTGACCGTAAATATAACGGAGATGTGCATACATTGCGGTCAATCCACCCATTACTCCTCTTTCAGTTTTGAAAAAACCGGGTGTAAAAATACTACGTGGTTGTTCTTCTAAAATATCGGAACATGCAACCATAAACAACGACAAAACAGTTGCTCCTATTATTGATTTAATATGTATTCGTTTCATTGTAATTCTTTATTAAAATGTTAAATTAAGACCCACTAAGAAATTACGTGTAGAAGGTGTGTTTGTGCCAATTGTCAACAGTCGTTTCAAGTTTGATGAATAGGCAACTGCTGCATTTTCGTTACCATACGAGTTGCTTTCAGGATCCATACCTGTTTCGCTTTTATATGGCGAGAATAAAACAAATGGATTAGCGGCTGTAGCATAAATACGAAGTTTGCTTATGCCTGCATCTTTAATCCATTTCTGATTAAAGTTATAACCCAGTGTTACGGTACGAATTTTCACATAAGAAGCATCGAACAAACCAAGTGTTGAACCATATTTTGGATTATCACCATCCTGAATACCGCCTGGTTTTGGATATTTAGCATCTGTATTTTCAGTAGTCCAATAATCCACTTTCACATTGCCTCTACGTCCGGTCAACATATTGAGATAACCAGCTGAAGAATATAAAGTACTGATCAATTGACCACCTCCTCTGAAAGCACCTACAAGACTCAAATCGAAACCTTTGTATGCTAAGCGTGTATTGAAACCGCCCATAAAATCAGGATCCAAATCAATAATCTGACGATCGGCAGGACCTATGGCTCTTTTAGGAGTACCATCTTCGTTGTATTCACCTGTATATTTAACCTTAATCATACCGGCATTTCCACCGGGAACTAAAGTTTGCAGGTATTTATAATCTTCATCCGTTTCGTTCCAAAGTCCAATTTTTTCGTAATCAT
Organism: Bacteroidota bacterium; assembly: GCA_022709605.1. Lineage (GTDB taxonomy): Bacteria > Bacteroidota > Bacteroidia > Bacteroidales > Paludibacteraceae > Paludibacter. The sequence continues at coordinate 4,489 of JAKLIM010000200.1, forward strand.
AAACTACATTGAGTGAATGACCTACAAACCACCAGTTATTTTCATCTTTTTCCTGACCTGAAGCAAGCGCTGTCAATTCGTTTTTATTCGTGTAGATATTAACACCGGCATCCCAGGTAAAACCACCTGCATTTTCCACAATCACACCGTTAAGAGAAAGTTCCCAACCTTTATTTTGTGTTTGACCGATATTGGCAGTGTAACCGCTAACACCCGATGTTGCAGGTAAACCTAAACCTAAAAGAATATCTTTGGTTTTGGTTTGATAATACTCAATGGTACCTGATAATCTGTTTTTGAAAAATCCGAAATCAACACCGTAGTTCATTGTTTCAGAATATTCCCAACCTAAATTTGGATTAGGTAACTGTGACACATAAAAACCGGTAGAATATGTTGTACCAAAGTTATATGGTCGGGTTGACAAACGTCCCAGTGTAGCATAAGGCGCAACTGATTGGTTTGAAGTTTGTCCGTAACCGGCACGTAGTTTCAACGCATCTATCCAGCTAACTTCCTTCATAAACGATTCGTTTTTAATGTTCCAACCAAGTGAAATAGCCGGATAAGTATGCCATTTGTGTCCTTCAGCTAATCTGGAAGATGCATCCGAACGTAATGTTCCACTTATCATGTAGCGATTGTCATACGAGTACATTACACGTCCCATCCATGACAATAATCCACTTACTTCATAACCCTGATAATCGGGATTAATAGTTACTTTATCGCCGGGAGCTTGTCCTAAATTATAGAATTGCAAAGCATCGGATGGAATTTCAGTGGCAGAAACATTAGAACTATTGTACATGGTTTGTTCTGCTGAATACATGGCAACTGCATTTACCTGATGTTTATCGGCAAAAGTACGATCATAAGTCAATAAGTTTTCAATGGCCCAGTTTGTGCTTAATGAATTACTGATTGAGCCTGATGAAGGAGTTGTAGCATTGGTTGCAAATACTCCCATGCCGGTATAGCTACCGCCATTGGTCATGCGGAAGTTAGCTCCAACATTAGCACGAAGTTTCAATCCTTCAACACCGGGAACTTTAAGTTCACCATATACAGTATTATAAGAACCAAATGCTTTGTTTTGATCAATCCATTGATCGCCTAAACCGGCAATAATTTCTCTTGAATATACAAATTGGTCATCTCCCGCCATTTTAACAATTCTTTTCATTGTTCCATCAGTATTGTATGGGTTTGCAATAGGCGACATACTTACTACACCGTACAAACCTAAATTATTACCCATATTAATTGAATAATTATTGTTTGTGGTGAAACCGAATTTGAAATATTTTCCAATTTCCTGCTCAAGTGATCCACGGAAAGAATAACGACTGTAATCCTGACCATACATAACTGCTTCGTCGCGGTTGTAACCGATACCAAATTTATAATTTGATTTGTCAGTTCCACCTGTAACATTTACGTCATGATTAGTAGTAACACCCTGACGGTAATATAAATCCTGCCAATCAATATCCACATCATTGGTTTCATCTACACCGTTTGTATATTTACCGGCTAATGTGCGCATGGCAATAAATTCCGCTGCATTCATCATCGGTAATTTAATTGCATTTTTTACACCATAATAATTACTGTATGATACCTGTGCTTTAGCACCTTTCTGGCCTTTGTTGGTAGTAACTAAGATGACACCATTTGCACCACGCGAACCGTAAATAGCGGTAGCCGATGCATCTTTCAAAATATCGATACTCTTGATATCGTCGGTACTCAAATCGCTGATTGAACCGGCAAATGGAATACCATCGAGAACGATAAGGGGATCGTTACTGGCACTCATCGAACGGGTACCACGAATACGAATCTGCATCGAAGCACCGGGTTTTGAAGAAGTTTGAGCCATATCCACACCGGCAACACGTCCTTGTAACGCTTGCGAAATGTTAGATGATGGAACTTCGCGCATGATGTCGCCTTTTACTGATGCTACCGAACCGGTTACAGCTTCTTTGCGTTGCGTACCGTAACCAATTACAATTACTTCGTCCAACGCTTTGGTGTCTTCCTGAAGTATAACAGTTAAATTTGATTTTCCGCCAACTTCTACCTCGACGGTTTGGTAACCTAAATAAGAAATTTTCAATTTAGATTTTGCAGATACATTTAATAAAAAGGCACCATTAAAGTCAGTAATGGTTCCCACAGAGGTGCCTACCTCTACAACGTTAACACCAATTAAAGCTCCACCGCTTGCGTCTTTTACAATTCCCTTTACCGAAACTGATTGAGCGTTTACGCTTAGCGACAATAGCGATAATAAAAATAATAGGCTAATTGACCTAAATAATTTTGTGATCTTCATG
>JAKLIM010000201.1 GCA_022709605.1 Bacteroidota bacterium
GAAAAAACTAAAAATCTAGAAATCTTATTCTTGTAACTGAAAGAAAATTTAATCAGTAGTTATGATAAAAATATTTTAAAATTAAAGGAACGTGTGTTCGAAATTAAATATATCGATATTGTATTGAAAACAAGGGAGTAACGTAAATAAAAAAATTAGCTCCTCCCCTGTTTTATATTCATTTCAAGAAGAGATTACATTACATCAATGTAATCTCTTCTTTTTGTTTTTATCTATATGCTTCGTTCTGGTCGCACAAATCGTTTTTCAACAATTCTTCCGTTGGAATTGGCATATCCATCTTTTTGATATCGAAATCGAAACTACGATAGGTTTGCCATGCATCTTTTACTTTTATGTCTGATGCAGGAAAACCTGTTCCTTTTGGATAATTGCGGGTAATATGATCTTCAATGTAACCCGAACGGAATAAATCCGGAGCCAAAGTCCATTCAGCATTGAATTCTTTACGACGCTCTTCACCTAAAGCAACCAACCATACCGGAGAAGAATAACCTTTAGTAGCTTTTAACTGTGTATAATACGTTTTAGCATCAGTTACCGTTACATTAGTTTCATTAAAAGGAATTGGATAACCGGTAAGTGCAGGTGCTTTGTAATATGTTGCTAAACTTTGATAATAAGGAAGATAAGTAGCTGTTAATTCAGCTTTTTTGCCAACTTCCAAATTACCGAATGCACGATTACGGATTTGATTAATAAATCCCCAGGCAGTCTGATCGTTTTCGCCATTCAGTTTGAATAAACATTCAGCATAATCGTAAAGTACATTCGTGTAACGTTTGTAATAAATCTGCTGTGGTCCCCACATTGCACTCCAGTCAGCACGACAACTGCGCGAGTATTTTAAACTCCAGATAGAAGGAGCAGCTTCACCGTCTTTGTAATAATGGAAATGCGAAGTTAATCCGTCACCATCAACAATACTTTGTTGCAGATAAGGATTGTAACCATAATTGGTAGCAGATTTCCAGGCGGGATCAATGCCCGGTATAGCACCTGTAATACCTGATGCATCACGACGTTTGTCACCTTGTTCGTAAGAGCTCCACCATTCCCATGAAAGATACAATGAACCCCAACCACCAACGGCAGGACAAGTTGTAAAGTAAGTTACCCAGGCATGAGCATCAGTCAGGTTAGCCCAACTGTTCCACTGCGAACCCTGGTCAAGAACTTCTTCCCAGATACATTCTTTAGTCCAAACAGCTCCCGGATCAAACAAAGTAGTGAAAGAAGGATTTAATTCGTATTTACCACTTTCAACAACTTGTTTAAATGCAGCCGCTGCCAAAGTATAGTTTGCAATAGCCTGATCAGGAACGCGATATGCTTTCCACATGTATGCTTCGCCTAAATAAGATAAAGCAAAACCTTTGGTACAACGACCGTATTCACCACTTAATGGATCCCATTCGAGTTCATCAACAGCAACTTTTAAATCGTTGATAATGAAATCCCACATTTCGGTATAAGTAGCTGCACGAGCTTTATTCGGAGTATTGATATAATTTTCGCCGGTTTCCAACATAGGAACACGACCGAATGTTTTAGCCAACCACATATAAAAGAAAGCACGAATAGATCTTCCCTGACCGTCCAACGAAGTTTTTAATGCAGGAGTAATATTCTCTGATGCTTCAAGACCTGCAAGGAAATCGTTACAACGCGAAATGGCAGCATAACATTGTTTCCAACCACTTAAAAGTTCAGAGCTACCGGCAGTCCAGTTTTGAGTGTTCCAGTCTTTATCCCAACCTGTTGCCTGAGTATCCATGGTTGGATGTCCACCTACAAATAAGTTTGGTTTAAAACCCCAGTCACCATCGTAGTCGGCGTTTCCGTCACCATCAACGTCACCACTCGGAAGCATTAAATCGTAACAACCAACCAGACCGGCTTTAGCATCTGCGTCTGTTTTAAACATTTGATCAGCAGCCAAAATGGAATAGTGATCCACCGTCAAAAAATCGTCATTGTTGCAAGAGGTGAATCCAATAAAGGATAGCACACCGACAACTGCATATAATAATTTAATTTTGTTTTTCATAATGTTATTATGTATTTATATGGAACAATTATAATTGGATATTTAAACCTATGGTATAAATACGTGGGTTAGGGTAACGACCTGTATCCAAACCAGTATAAAGTACACTTCCTTGTCCAACTTCAGGATCACCATATTTGTTGTAAGAAGATAGTGTTAATAGATTTTGAACAGAAACGTTAATACGCGCACTTTGAATGTGTAATGGTTTCAGTAAGTTTCTATCGAAATTATAACCCACCTGAACATTATTAATTTTTAAGAAGTCACCTTTTTTAACCCATGCAGAAGAACCACGCATGTTGTAATTGTTATCCAAAATAGTCAAACGGGCAAGCGTATTGCTTTTATTTTCCGGAGTCCAGGCTTCATCAGCTGAAGATTGCAGGATATTTGGAATGGTTCCGTTATCACCAGGATAAATGTTGGATAATGTCATTGCTGAATAAGAATAAATCTTTTGGCCAAGTACTCCGTATGCGTAAACTGAGAAATCCCAATTTTTAAAAGAAGTATTAAAGTTTAATCCATAGTTTAATTTTGGAAAACCATTGCCCAAAATAGTCATATCTTTTTCATTAATGAAACCATCTTCATTAAGATCTTTGTACTTAAAGTCACCGGCTACAGCTTTTTGTTGGTATCCATCTTTGTGACCGGCAGCAACAGCTGCAGCATTGGCAGCATCAACTTCGGCTTTATTTTGGAATACACCTTCAACTTCGTAACCATAGAATGAACCTACTGCAAATCCTTCGCGACAAATAGAGTGTCCGTCCCAATGCACGCCTGAAGTAGCTGCAACAGCACCTACGTTAGAACCATCATTGGTACCAGTTCCATTAACACTAAATAAATCAGCACCCATTTTAATAACTTCATTTTTAAGACTCGATCCTGTTAACGAAGCACCAATTGACCAATCCTTATTAATTTTTTTCTTGTAATTTGCACTGAATTCAATCCCTTTATTTTGAATTTCACCATAATTAGTATAAACAGTATTATAACCTGCTGAAGGGCGAATTGACTGATACAACAATAAATCTTTAGATGTTCTGGTAAAATAATCAAGGGTAATATTCAAATTATTATTCAACAGACCCAAATCGATACCGATATTGGTTTGTTCGTTGGTTTCCCATTTCAGGTTTGTATCTACTAATGGAATAGCATAACCGTTAGCAGTTTGAGAAGTTGAACCTAAACCGGCTGTACCATTTTGAGCATAATAATAATAAGCAATACTTTTCGAAGTCAAAGCAGCAACAGCTCTATCAGTTGCACCACCCGAGTTACCGGTTTGTCCCCAACCTAAACGAAGTTTCAAATTGCTAATTGCAGGAATGTCTTTAATGAAATCTTCTTCAGAAATACGCCATGCGGCAGCAGCTGATGGGAAAGTTCCCCAACGGTTACCTGCTCCAAAGTTCGAAGAACCATCACGACGAATAGTACTTGTTAAGATATAACGATCTTTCAAACTATAAACGGCACGACCGAAGTAAGATATACCACGAACCTGAAGATTGTAAGCTCCACTACCTGTTCTTGTGGTAATATCGCTGGTTAAACTTACGTCGCGGATATTTTCGGCAGGAAAATCTTTTGCTGTGGCTGATGCCCAGCTACCAAAGCTGTTTGTTACAGAATTTCCACCCATTAATGTCAAATTATGGTTGTCATTCTTCCAGTTATACGTCAAATAACTTTCAAGTGCAACATTGTTAGACTGTGAACCAGATACTGTTAATTCATAACGGGCATCGTAATTAGTCAATTCAACTTTAGTTACGCCATCGGGCATATAACGCTGTTTGTTACCGGTGAAATTTTGATAATCGTTTGTATAAAGATTATAAGAGGCTACCGTTTTGAAAGTTAAACCTTTTAATATTTTGATGTTGGCATAAGCACTGGCAAAAACCTGATTGTTTTTTGTCAAGCCATTGTTTTCCATTTGCTGAGCATAAATATTATCAGTTGTACCTCCATCGTACGAACCTACTGCACTCTGAATAGTTGTTCCATAAGTACCGTTAGCATTGATTACATTAGGACTTATATGACCTGCTGAAGATACATAATCCATAGTTGGGCACATGTATGCTAAATCGCGGAGTGAAGAAAGGTTACCATTATTTCCTAATGATGCGTTACTACCATGATTTTGTGTATGAACAAAATTAATATCACCACCAATTTCGAGAAAATCAGCAACTTTGGTAATTGAGCTTGCACGAGCAGTTAAACGGTTGTAGTTCGAATTGATAATAAGACCGTCATTATTCAAATAACTTAATGAAAAGTTAGACTGCGATTTTTCATTACCACCCGAGGCAGAAAGATTGTATTGTTGTTTTAGCGAAGGGCGTGTTAACTCTCTTTGCCAGTCGATGTTTTTTCTTTTACCATCATAAGTAGTAGAAAAAATTTGATTAGCCAACAAAGCACCATCGTTTGCACGACCGGTACGAATATTTTTTGCATATTGATCAACATCACCTACAGCGAGGGTTGAAGCCAAAGTTTGAATTCCAAAGTCAGCCGAAAAAGTAATACTTGATGAACCTGCAGTACCATGTTTAGTAGTAATCATGATAACACCATTGGCACCGGCAGCACCGTAAATAGCAGTTGCAGAAGCATCTTTTAATATCTCAATGCTTTCAACATCGCTTGGAGCAAGAAAATTAGCATTAGTACCTACCTGAACTCCATCAACAACATAAAGCGGATTTGCACTACCATTGATAGTTGCAACACCACGAATACGAATGGCAGCATTTGCTTCGGGCGCACCGTCTTGTGCTGTAACCATTACACCTGCAGCTGCTCCTTGTAAACCCTGTAAAATGTTCGTTGGACTTTTGCGCATCATTTCCTCTCTGTTAACTGAAGCAACAGATCCAGAGATGTCTTTTTTTCTGGCACTACCATAACCAACAGCCACAACCTCGTCGAGTACTTTGGTGTCGGAGTTTAATTTTACATTGATTGTGCTTGTTTTTGCAATAACTTGCTGTGTTTCCATACCAATGTACGAGAAAACCAGCGTCGAACCTTGTTCGGCTTTCAAATTGTATCTACCGTTCAGGTCGGTAATAGTACCTGAGTTTGATCCTTTTACAAGAACCGAAACTCCAACAAGTGGGCTTCCATCACCAGCATCGGTAACAACTCCCGAAATAGAAAGATTCTGCTGAGCAGAAACGATGGCTACTCCAAATAGAAGCAATGCCAATAAAAAATTGATTTTTCTTTTCATGAAATTAAATTTAATATTAAAAATTATTTTTTGTCCGGAATAATAAATTCTGAGTATGCTATTAAGCTAACGGCACTTCAGACAGAAATAAATACTTGATCAGCATACGTTCTAATGATGGCTGAACACAATGAAAAGGTGTGATTTTTTAATTCATACATGTATTGTTTTAAGGATTAATATTATGGTTTATAATTTATTTGTTGCTATTTTTTTACCTGTGTAATGCAATGTTTTAACTTCGCTCAAATTTTCTCCATCTATTCCTTTGGGCTTACCCTTCTCAACGAATACTACTTTGAAAGTGCGATCCTTAACCATCCCTTTGAAATCGCCCTTTATATCGCCAATTGTCAGGATTTTTTCTTTATCGTTATACGTAAATTCAATTTTGGAGAATTTGCCATTTTCGTAATTGTAATTTACATTTTCATCTTCGTAGAGTGTAAAACTTCCGTTCTGACCGGCATAAACATAAATAGTCAAGTCATTTTGAGCTTGTTTGGTATTTTGAATCACTTCACCCACGGGCAGAATTGTTCCCGCCGGAACAAACACCGGCATACGATCGTAAGGTGCATTCATGGTTAACTTTTGACCTCCTGCAATGAACTTTCCGGTGTACAAATCGTACCAACCATAGTTCGCTGGAAAATAAATTTCGCGCGAGCGGGCTTTGTTTTCGTACACAGGGCAAATCATCAATGCGTTACCGAACATGTATTGGTCGCCAATATTCAAGACCTTTTTATCAGCGCCAAAATCCATAACCAAACCACGCATCAAGGTATAATCATCGAAATACGATTTGCCTGCTAAGGAATAAATATAAGGCATCAACCGGTAACGTAATTGGGTATAATACAACATTGATTTATAAGCAGGATGTGTTTCGGGGGCAATATTCCACATTTCGCGGAATGGAAATTGACCGTGGGTGCGGAACAAAGGAACAAATGCACCAAATTGATGCCAACGGGTATTTAGTTCCCGCCATTCTTCTCGATCGGCTGAACCTTCAGGTGCCTTTTCGTATCGTTTCTCTACACAGAATCCACCATTATCCATGGTCCAATACGGTACTCCGCTCATCGAGAAGTTAATTCCGGCAGGAATCTGCGCTTTCATATCTTCCCATCGCGAAGCAATATCGCCACTCCAGGTTGCTGTTGAATAACGTTGAAGTCCGGCAAAACCTGAACGCGTTAATAAAAACACGCGTTTGTTGTTGTCTTCTTCGCGCTGACCATTGTAAATCGCTTCGGCATTCATCAAAGCATACGCATTGAAAAATTCTGTCGAACTGCCAAGTGCAGTTGGTCCGCACAGGGCTTTGCGGTAATCAAGTGGCGTACAATCGCGTACATTAGGTTCGCTGGCATCCATCCACCACGCATCAATGCCCAGGGGATATAAATGTTCTTTCAACTGTTTCCAGAAAAGTTTGCGTGCATCGGCTGAATAGGCATCGTAAAACGAACCCACGTAACCAG
>JAKLIM010000202.1 GCA_022709605.1 Bacteroidota bacterium
AGCCGGAATTATTAAACTGAAAACTCCGATAATTGTAAATGCACCCTATATAACTATTGCCGGACAAACAGCTCCGGGCGATGGTGTTTGTATAGCCGGTGAGTCATTTTGGGTAAACACACACGATGTTGTGGTTCGTCACGTACGTTTTCGCAGAGGCGAGACTGATGTGACGAGACGCGATGACGCTTTCGGTGGAAATCCGGTGGGAAACATAATGATTGATCATTGCTCTACAAGTTGGGGATTAGACGAAAACATTTCGTTTTACCGCCACATGTTCGATCCGCAAGATGGAAGCAAAGAAAAGAAACTGCCTACTGTTAATGTAACCATTCAAAATACCATTTCAGCTCAGGCGCTTGACACTTACAATCACTCCTTTGGAAGCACATTGGGTGGTGAAAATTGTTCTTTTATGCGAAATCTTTGGGCCAACAATGCAGGACGTAATCCATCCATCGGTTGGAATGGCGTTTTTAATTTTGCTAACAATGTTATTTACAACTGGGTACACCGTTCGGTAGATGGTGGTGATTATACTGCACTTTATAATATTATCAATAATTATTATAAACCGGGTCCACTTACACCGAAAGATTCACCCATTGGTCATAGAATGGTGAAACCAGAGTCAGGACGAAGCAAACTTGGATATTTGGTTTTCGGAAGAGTGTATTGCAACGGAAACATCATGGAAGGAAATGATGCTGTGACCAAGGATAACTGGAATGGTGGTGTTCAGGTTGAGGATTTCCCCAACACCGATAAATATACTGATGCAATGAAATGGAACGAACCTTTCCCAATGCCGGAAATGAAAATTATGAGCGCCGAAGATGCTTATAAATTTGTATTGAAAAATGTAGGTGCAAATATTCCAAAAAGAGACATTGTGGATGAGCACATTATCGAACAGGTAAGCACGGGCAAAGTGCATTATCAGGAAGGACTCGACACCGTTGCATTTTATCAGTTTAAATATCGCCGTTTGCCGAAAGACTCTTATAAATCGGGAATTATTACTGACATCAGACAAGTTGGCGGTTATCCTGAATACAAAGGCGAATCTTATATCGACACCGACAAAGACGGCATGCCGGATGCATGGGAAAAGAAATACGGTTTAAATCCAAACGATGCAACGGATGCCATGAAAGACTGCAATGGTGATGGTTATACCAACATTGAAAAATACATCAATGCCATCAACCCAAAGAAAAAAGTGGACTGGACAAAAGCAAAAAACAACAGAGATACTTTGGCCGAAAAGGGAAAACTTCTTTGATTTACGATTTTTCAATTTACGATTTACAATTGATTATACATGAAGTTATCAGTAATTATAATTGGTCTACTACTCTTTTTATCAGCATTGAATGCTGTTGAACTTGATACAAAAAACCGGGATCCGAAATATGTGACAAACATTGTTGAACGGACAAAAAAAATTGTTGACAAGTTAGAACTGAATGACTCTACGACATACAAAAATGTGGTAAATGTAGTTGCTAATAAGTATTTTAAGCTCAACGATATTTACGAGAAACGTGATAGTGCTGTTGTTCGTATAAAACGATCGACAATGAGTAAGGAAGAAAAAGCCGCTGCTGAATCTGCTGTACAAAACGAAAAGGAAGTTGCACTTTACCGGTCACATTTCGCTTTTCCTGCTGAATTGTCATTGTTCTTAAACGAACAACAAATCGAGGCTGTAAAAGATGGAATAACTTTCGGAGTAGTAAAGGTAACTTACGACGCTACTTTGGACATGATTCCCTCTTTAAAGGAAGAAGAAAAAGTGCAAATATTAGCATGGTTAAAAGAAGCACGTGAATTTGCTATCGATGCAGAGAATTCAAATAAGAAACACGAAGCATTTGGTAAATACAAAGGACGAATAAACAATTACCTTTCGAAACGCGGTTATAATTTAGTAAAAGAACGGGAAGAATGGTACAAAAGGATAAAAGTCCGTGAGGAAGGCAACAAAAATTAATCAAAAAAATCCGGAACAACTTAAAGCTGTTCCGGATTTTTTTCTACCAATTTATCTTTTATTTCGGTATTTAAAATTTCTTCGTTTTGCAACCAAACACAGAACAAACTAAAGAAACTCAAATAAATAATGCCCTCTACCCTACCTAGCATTCCTTCGACCATTAAATTTACACCATACAACAACGAAAAATAAATTGCGAAACGCCTAGCTTTGCCAGTAAAAAATCTTGAAAAAAACAAAAAGAACAAAAGCATAAAAGCTCCTCCAAGAACTCCTAATTCTATAGTTTCGATTATATACTGATTATGTACCCCAAACTTATAATCCAAAAAATTTTGAGGATAATTGTTTGACTTATAAATCTTCATCAAATATTCAGTACTATTTCCCGCTCCAACACCATGTACTATATAATCCGAAGGTTGTTTAAAGGCACTATACCATATTAAAAAGCGTGGTTCTGTTACGACTGGATCCCAGTTATTTCCGGTTTTAACCACTTCCCAGTTAATAGATTTCAGATTTGAAACTCTTGGTAGATATTTGAATGCAAGAAAAAGCAGGAGTACAGAAAGAGAAACAATTGTAGTTAAAATCACAATTTTCCTATTTGGACTACTTACTCTATAAATACTGAATATTAGCATTATCACTAAAACAATAACTGTAATTCTGGATCCTGATAATAATATCATTGCTACAATTAACAGACTTATTATTGTTAACAATAAATAGGTTTTATATTTCCCATATTGTATTTCCAGCTTTTTGCGCATAAAAAACAAACTAAAAACTGAAGTTACCAGAATAGTACAGTAATATAAATGATGTTTTATAAATCTGTTCCAATTAACAAAAAGATCAACAGAAATTCCTTGCCAAAGCTCTTCTTTCCCTTCATTAAAAAAGTAATCATAATTTGTAAGATAAAGAATAGCAGTATAATATGTAATAGTTGAAACTATTGCTCCAGCAATTAAACTATAAAGTAAAGTTGAAGTTTTATAATATTGATTTACACCAAAAAGTGCAACTGGTAGAATGAGAATAAACCAGGTTTGCCTTTGTACAACTTCCAATGTTAATGTAGCATTTTGCGACCAAAGGGCAGAAATTAATTGCATGATAACAAAACCTGTGAGTAAAAATACCGGAATTTGAGATTTACTCAATTTGAAATTCGTTTTACTCAAATACCGGCCTTCGAGTACCCAGGTAATAAACCATAAAGTACAGAATATTTTTATAAACTTAGCCGGGAAAGACAATGAGAATGCCAACGACAAAGCTAACATGTAATTTAGAAATCGAACAATCTGCTGGAATTTATAAATAAAATTAGGCATATTTCAATAATATCTGACTAAAGTAAGTAATTGTTTAATAATCCTTTTGTATGGTTTGTTGAATTTATTTCTGTTACCGAGAATCGTATAATCTTCACCCTCGTTGTGACAAACCAATTCATTTCTATATTTTAGATAAAATTTCCAATCTACACCTTTTTCGTGTTTAAATGTTCTCTTATTCTCATTTTTGGCAATTAATCTTGTTTCAAATCGTTTTCTCATCTGCTCGGGACTACGATATTGATAATGTAAAACCCTGATTTGATGTGGATAAATTAATCCGGCAGGTGTAGGAACAATTTTCTTTATATCCCACTTTAATTTATCACTATGCCTTACAAAACGTATTTCGGACCATGTATAGGGCTGATAATATTTAATTTTACTCCTGTCTTCCGAAAAATTTCCAGTGAATTTAAAATCTTCTAAATCTTCGTGCGTTATAAAATAATCAATGCTTGCCTTGTATACTAACTTGTATTTATGAGGAATATTTTGTAGCATTTGGCGGGGATCATCGTGATAAAATTCATCGGCATCCATTCTGATACACCACCAGTCATTTTCAGTGAGTTCAACTTTGAACTTATTGAACATAATGGCACGTAAACCATCATGAAATGACTGAAAATCCTGAACAAAAGGAATAATTACAGGTAATTCCTTTGCAAGGGACTGAACAATTTCCCATGTTTTATCAGAACTTCCGTTATCCAATACGATCAATTTATCACTCCATCTTGCTGCGTCTCGTAATGTTTGTTCAATTATGTCCTCTTCATTCTTAACAATCATTAAACTATAAATCTTCATATCCTTGCTACTTAATAATACATTCAAATTCAAACACTGCTACTATCTTTTTGGGTAAAAAAAGCGTTCAATCTTATTAAATATTTCTGACCAGGTGCGGCTATAATGCAATTTACCACCTAGCTGCTTTTCAAAAAATGAAGCATGACGTTGATTAAGAACATCGATATAATGTTTTTTTAATTTACGATCCTGAATCCGTTTCGAATCCTTCCTGACCCTGTAAAATAACCCTACCTCATCAATGTATTCCACTTCACCACCTTCTTTGAGCATCGAAATCCAGAATTCCCAATCCTCACGGGCAATAATTTCCTCGCAATAACCTCCAATTCTTACCCAATCGGTTTTACGATACATTGCACAAGTATCTATCATATTTTTGCGAGCTAATAGCTTAAGCGAAAATAGTGGTAGTTTCCATTCACCCGATTTATCTCCAAAAAATTCTGCTTTCGGAACTACAACTTTAACTTCCGGCTTTGCTAACAAAATTGCTAACGCTTTGCTAATAAACTCTTTGGAAATCATATTGTCAGCATCAACAGGAAGTATGTATTCTCCTTTTGTCAACGAAACAGCATAGTTTCGGGCAGCTGCTACACCTTTATTCTCTTGTCTAAAATAGTGGATATTGGGATTTTTCGCTGCAAATTCAGTTACAATTGCACCCGTATTATCTGTTGAACCATCATCAACCACCACAACTTCCAGTGGTCTGTAACTTGATGCAAGAACCGAATTTAATGTTGCATCAATAAAATTTTCCATGTTATAAACAGGAATAATTACCGACACAAGTTCATTTTGCATACATTTATTTTTTAAATTTTATCCCGTTTATGAATCATTTTGTTCCAATAATATTTGAGTGGATTTACATATTTCAACTGCTTCCACGGCCGACTGCTGTGCGGTTGATGCAACACCGGAAGATTAGTAATCAGATAATTACTAAATCCAAGTTCAGTTGCTTTGTGCGAAATATGAACATCGTACCATGACTTTTCCGGATCCAGTTGTGTAAATGAATACGTTTTAAGAAATTGGTTGGTGATTAAAGTACAACAAAAGCTCAATCGCTTCCGCGTATTTACAACACCTTTCTCAAAATTACGGGCAAACAAATAGGGAAAATTAATCACTCCATGTTTGTCAGTGGTTACAGCTGCAATTAATCCGGGTTTTGACAGGGTCTCTGATAAATTAATCAATGTCTGAATTGTATTCTTATTTACAACTACATCCGATTCGATAATTAATAAATCAGCATTATCTTTCAGTGCTGCTAACTGTGCCATTTGCAGTACTAATAAATAGTTTGGAGAAGGATGTTCAGTTATTTCCTCTAAATTTACTAATGAAAAATTCTTTTCGAGCGCAGCTGTTTTGAGCTCACGGGTATTTATTTCGTTACTGAAATCGTTATAAATAGTGTAACTGAATTCAGTCGAAATCTCCGATTGCAAAACACTGTCCATGACTTGCTTCGTTGTTTCCAGCGAATCTTTAACGGGCGTAATGATATGAAGCTGAGCCATTTTCGAAATTTATTTTATGAATCTGTTCAAATACGGTATATTCTTCAGCGGGAAATCCCGTTTCACAAATAAAACAAGAAATGCAATCATTAGTATTGATTTCAATGCAATATTTACAACCGGATATGGAGTATCAATTAATAAACTGATCAGGTAAAGTGTTATTGTTACCAATGCGTAAAGTCCAATTGTTTTTAGATCGTATTTTATTGGCATATATTTCTGACCTAAATAATAAGAAATCAACATCATTACAAAATAACATGTAAAAGTTGACCATGCAGCTCCGGTATAACTAAATAATGGAACAAGCAGAACATTGCCTGTAAAAATAATTATAGCTCCAAAAATTGAAATATAAGCTCCATAAAGAGTTTTATCGGTTAGCTTGTACCACAGGGAGAGATTAAAGAAAATTCCCTGAAAAATAAATGAAACCAGAATAATAGGAACCACGTTTAAACCTTCCCAATAAGTACTTTTTATAATGTGCTTAAACACATCAATATAAAGCGTCATTCCCAGAAAAATAAGCAGTGAGAAAATGACGAAAAACTTCATTGCATCTGCATAAGCACCCATGCTGTTTTTATCTTTATGCTGCGCAAAAATAAAAGGTTCGTACGCATACCGAAAAGCTTGGGTAAACATCAACATCACCAAGGCAATTTTGGATGTTGCACCGTAAATTCCAAGCTCAGCAGCTCCTTCAGTTCCGGGGCGTAAAAACGGGAAAAGTATTTTGTCTAATGTCTGATCCATTATTCCGGCTATACCTAATAATAATAATGGAAGTGAGTAACGCAAAATTTTCTTAAGAAGCAGAAAATCAAAATTTAATTTTGCACTAAAAATTTGAGGCAGTAGTGCAAGTGTTTGTATTACAGTGGAAAGTAAATTGGCAACGATAACGTAGCCTACTCCATAATCCGAATCGTAAAACCAGTCGATGGTGCCGGGTGCATGTTTCATTAGCCAGGGACATGCAACAAGGAAAAATAAATTGAAAAAGATATTCAGACCAACATACAAAAATTTGATGAATGCAAATTTTATAGGTCTGTTCTGATAACGCAAATAAGCAAACGGTATTGAAGCAAAAGCATCAATTGCAACAACCACTC
>JAKLIM010000203.1 GCA_022709605.1 Bacteroidota bacterium
AGCATTAGCTGGCTCTTTAAGAGCTTCAGCCATATTACGGCTAGACGTAATTAATAGTTGTCCAGCTTTGCCCGTATTATCTTTAGGTAATAGGGCATTGTTCATATCATCCACTAATTTAGACAACAACTGCTTTGCTTTTTCGAGCCGGTTTGGTTGAACATCCTGTGCCATCATCGAATTTGATACATCCAATGCAATCATTACCTCAATGCCTTTACGCTTCGATTCTTCCATTTTATTACCAAATTGAGGTTGTGCTAAAACGATAATTATCAGAACAATAGCCAAAAGTTGCAAATAGAACTTCAACTGTGGTCTTACAAAAGAAACATTGGGCATCAACTGCACCATTAATTCTGGATTTCCGAATTTCTTAATTTTCTTTCGTTTCTGAATAATGGTATACACAAAAATCCCTATCAACAGTGGCACTATTAACAACAAAAACAAAAACTCAGGATGTGCAAAACGAAACATATTATTTAAAAGTTTTTTCTTAAGTTATTTGAATTAAAAAAATCAATAAAATCAATTTAATAACAATTGATTTATAAGCGATTACGGTATTTTTCTAAATACAGTATTTCGCAATAATACTTCTATAATCAGTAAAATCAGGGCTGCGAGACTAAAAAGATAAAATTCCTCGTTTTTCTTATTGAATTCTCGAACATTAATTTTGGTTTTTTCCATTTGGTCAATTTCCTGATATATATTTCGAAGTTTAGCATTATCGGTGGCACGGAAGTATTTTCCGCCGGTCATAGCTGCTATGTCTTTCAGTGATTTTTCATCAAATTCAGACTCCATTTGTTGATATTGTAAACCCATGGGTGTTTGAACCGGAATATTAACAATACCATACGAGCCAACACCAATGGCGTACACTCTGATTCCGAATGACTTGGCAATTTCGGCTGCTGTAATCGGTGCAATATCTCCCCGGTTATTCGATCCATCCGTCAGCAAAATTATTACTTTTGACTTGGCAGTGCTTTCCTTCAGTCGATTTATCGCATTTGCCATTCCTAATCCAATGGCAGTTCCATCTTCAATTATTCCGTATTTTATAGAATTAAATAAATTCACCAAAACTGCATGATCGGTCGTCAACGGACATTGAGTAAAGCTTTCGCCGGAAAAAACAACCAATCCAATATTATCGTTCGGACGCGAAAGAATAAATTCGGATGCCGTGGTTTTAGCGGCTTCTAAGCGGTTTGGCTTTAAATCTTCAGCCATCATGGTTCCCGAAATATCCAAAGCAACCATAATATCAATTCCTTCTGTACTTTCAGTTCGCCACGAGTTTGAAGCTTGTGGACGAGCCAACGCAATTGTCAGTAAAATAATGGACATTAAGCGAAGTATGAATGGAACGTGTAAAAATTTTACCTTTTTACTTTTGGGTATATTTGACAACATCCGATGCGAAGAAATTTGCAAACTTGCATCCGATTTGTACAATTTCCTGATGTACCAATATACAAGAGGAATGATTAATAAAAGTAATGATAAATATCCTGGATTATGAAAAGTCATTTTTCTTGAATGTTGATTTGTTGATTAGCTCACCATTAGTAATTTCAATATACAAACCTACAGTTTATACGGTTTTATTTACATCTTCAACCGCCTGCTTAGTTACTTCCACCGTTTCGGGCTCTTCCTTTTTTGTTTGATTAACAAATAAATAGGCATTATTCAGACTCAATTCATGTTCATCAATCAAAGCATTCCATTTAGCAAACTTTACCAAATCGGCCAAATGCAAAATATTTTTCAAACTGGTATAAGCTGATTTCTGTTCGAACCTGAGAAAATTCAAATGAGAAAGAATTTCTTCTGAAGTCATTTCCATACACGGTATATCGTATATTTTTTCAATGTATACCCGCAGCACATCGGTCAGTTCGGTATGATATTCTTTGGTTCTGTTTTGTTGCCATAATTTTTCCGATTTAATTTTATCAAGACCCGCAATCGCAATTACGTGTGGTGGCAACTCAGGAGTTTTATTTTGTGATTCGAATACAGGTTTTTTCCGTATTAGTCTACTAATCAGAATAAAAAGTAAAACGCACAACGCAAGAATCAATAAACCAATCAGAATTTTGATTATAAACTCTTTCCAGTTAAATTTGGTATTAAAAACCTGCTTTATATCAGCAATAGAATTCGATGCAGTGTCAATTTGAAAAGGTTGAACTACCTTCAACGATAGTGATTTTGACCAAACAGTTTCGTTTTCGGCCACAAATGGAAACGAAGGAATATAGAGTAATGAATCTTCGAAAGAAGTAACCACATAATTTTGTGTTACCAATAAATGTCCGTCAGGATTTGTTACAGTATCCGATTTGCAGTTTTCGACCAGTTCAAGACCACTAATTATTGTATCTGAAAAAACAGGAGTGATTACTTTTTGTCCCGGTTTTTGTGAAATTTCGAATGATAATCTCGTCTGATTACCAATCCACATTTGGGTCGAGTCGATGCGGGCGGTAACAGTTATTTTCTGTGCCTGAACATGAATAAAAAAAGAACTTATAAATATAAAACAATAAAAGAGTATCCTTCTCATAAACTTAAATTTTCATCCTTGAAATTTTCAACCATCAATAGTAAATTGTAAATGTCATTATGCTCTCATTTTGAAAAGCTTCATCAATGTTTTTACATAATCTTCGGATGTACTCATCGAAACCGAGTCGACACCTGATTTTGTAAAAGCCTTTTGTAAAGCCAACTGATTTTCGCCCCAGGCATGTTTGTAGGTAGTTCGCAGTCTTTTATCCGATGTATCAACCCACATTCGCTGACCGGTTTCGGCATCCTTCAATTTTATTAATCCCACGTCGGGCAATTCTGTTTCGCGAATATCAAAAACCTGCAAGGCCACCACATCGTGTTTACGATTGGCTATGGTCAACTCCCTGTCGAAATTTGTATCAATGAAATCAGAAATAATAAATGCAGTAGAACTTTTCTTTATGGCATTTGTGAAATACCGTAGTACGTTAGCAATATTTGTATTATTGCTTTCGGGCTTAAAATCAATAAGTTCGCGAATAATATGAAGTACGTGTTTACGTCCTTTTTTGGGTGGAATAAATTTTTCTATTTTATCAGAAAAAAATATTACACCAATTTTATCATTATTCTGAATTGTTGAAAAAGCAAGCGTTGCAGCTACTTCAGTAAAAATATCCTTTTTTAGCTGTTTCACCGTCCCAAAATCGCGACTACCCGAAACATCAATCATCAATACCACCGTAAGTTCACGTTCTTCTTCGAATACTTTGATATACGGATGTCCGAAACGGGCTGTAACATTCCAATCGATCGAGCGTATATCATCACCATATTGATATTCACGCACCTCCGCAAATGTCATACCTCGCCCTTTGAAGGCTGTATGATATTCGCCCGCGAAAATGTTTTTTGACAATCCGCGGGTCTTTATCTCTATTTTACGTACTTTCTTTAATAATTCACTCGTTTCCATTCTTGTAATGTTATTAATGTGAATAATGTGCCAATGAAATTCAAGTTCAGATGATCTTAATTATTTTGAATATTAATTTATTGGCAAATTGACATATTAATTTATTGGCAAATTATTAAGGCACTTCAACCGTATTCAAAATTTCAGTAATTATTTCTTCAGTGGTCATATTATTAGCTTCAGCTTCGTAGCTTAACCCGATACGATGACGGAGCACATCATAACATACGGCACGAATATCTTCAGGAATCACATAACCTCTGCGCTTGATAAATGCATAAGCTCTTGCTGCCAGTGCAAGATTAATAGAAGCACGCGGCGATGCTCCAAATGAAATCATTTCCTTAAGCGATTCAAGTCCGAAATCCTGTGGATAGCGAGTTGCAAAAACAATATCAACAATGTAGCGCTCTATTTTTTCGTCGATATAAACCTGACGAACAATATCGCGCGCATCAACTATGTCCTTTGGAGTTAAAACCGGAACAATTACAGGTCGTTCTTTGACCAGATTTTGACGAATAATCAATTTTTCTTCTTCCTTTTTTGGGTAGTTTATAACTACTTTGAGCATAAAACGATCCACCTGAGCTTCAGGCAAAGGATATGTACCTTCTTGTTCTATAGGATTTTGGGTAGCTAAAACCAAAAAAGGTTCTTCTAATTTATAGGTATGCTCGCCAATGGTAACCTGTCGTTCCTGCATAGCTTCGAGCAAAGCACTCTGAACTTTTGCCGGAGCACGGTTTATTTCATCGGCCAAAATTAAATTAGCGAAAATAGGTCCTTTTTTAATACTGAACTCTTCTCTTTTCTGGCTGTAAATCATTGTACCAATAACATCAGCAGGCAATAAATCGGGCGTAAATTGTATTCTGCTAAAATCACATTTAATCAGATCTGATAATGTTTTAATAGCCAACGTCTTAGCCAAACCAGGGACACCTTCAAGTAAAATATGTCCATCGGCTAGTAATCCGATTAGCAATGACTCCACCAAGTGCTTCTGACCGATAATGGTCTTATCCATACCCATAATAAGGGTATCTACAAATGAACTTTGTTTCTCAATACGTTCGTTAAGTTCCCTGATATCAACAGTTTGATTCATACTTTATATAATTATTTTTATCTAAGAATTTGAGGGGCAAATATAGTGTTATTTAAAATGTTAAAGTATTGATTTAATAACTATTAACCTGAATTTAGATTATTAAGTATTGACGGTTTAATCCTCATATTCCGGCACGGTTTCCGGCTATAAAATCTAAAAAAAGTTCTGTATCTTTAAGAAAAATACAGAACTAATAATTATGTTTATAATTTATTGATAACCGGATAGTTACTTGTTTTTTTGAACATAAATTTCATACAATTTTCTGGCTTTTTGAATACAGGCCGGATTATTAACATCAATTAATGACGGATCCAGTTTAGGAATTTTTATGGCCATTCCCACCGGTAAATTATCAGGATCCTTAATCACATCTTTATTTGCTTCGTATATATAAAACCAAAAATCTTTGTGTTTATAATATTTCTTCGCATAAGTTGTTAATCGATCTCCCTGTTTTATCGTAATTGTTGCCATTGAGGTAGTGGCTTTCGGTGTTGGAATTTCACTTTTAACAGCTACAGGTGCATCCTGTTTCATACTATTCGAAACCGGAGCAGCAGTTGCAGCGGGTTTGGGCGATACTGTACTTTTATTGAATAATATAGCATGCAATTTTTTAGCCATTTCAAAACTCCGGCGATTATTCAAATCGATCAGTTTCTCATGAATCTTTGGAATTTTAAATAAAGTTCCACTCTTGAAACTTATTGTATCTCCAACCTGGTCTTTATTAGCCTCATAAATATACACCCAAAAAGCATTATGGCCGTAAAACTTTTCAGATAATGCTTTAAAAGAGTTCAACGTTCTTGCTCTGTCAATGGTGATGAATTCATCATATTTTCTTGCGTTTTGAAATAACAACTCTAAAGTGTCGACTGCTTTAACGGTATTACTGCTGTCACGCAGAATCGAATCAGCAATTTGCGCAATTAATTTATCCGGTGGTGCAGAACTATTTGGACTATTATCGATCCAATTTATCGGATTTACTGCTGTTGATAAAATGTTTTTATTCGTCCAGGTATGAAAAGGTAAATTATAAAAATACAATAACCCAACCACAATCATCAGTAAAAACGGGAGCGATAGCAGAAATAGTTTTTTCTTTTTAATTCTAAATTTTTCTTCTATAGCATCATCGTTATCTACTTTACTTTGTATGATTTGTACAATTTTATTTGCCTCTTTATTTTCTTGTTCTACCAATATTTTGGGTTCGATAAGTTCGCTTGTATTCTTTTCTTCAGTATTAATAATTTCTACCGGCGGTATCAAATTTTCAACTGGTTCGGGTGGATTATTAATAATTATTTCTTCTTCAATATCATGCTCAATATGTTGTAATTCAACAGGTTCTACAATTGTTTCAACATCTGTCAGCTCCGTTTGTTCTATTATTTCGCTTTTAATTTCTTCAGGATCAATTTCATTATTCAAAATCAATTCGGCAGAATTTTCGTTTATATCCTCTTTGCTTTTTGGTGTTGAATTTATTTCAGAAAGTATATTTTTTATTTCAAGAGCTTGTTCATTAAACATCCTCAAAGGATCAGTAGGCGCTTGTTTTTCCAACACCACATCGTCCAAAACAACCGATTCTAAATGAGCAAATGGTTCATTAACAATGTCTTTAAGCGAATTATCGGGAACAAATGTAATTTTATTATATCCCTCCAAAACAATTTCTTCACCTGTATTTACATTTACACTTTTACGGGGTTCATTCCATTGAAGTTTAAATGTTCCGAAGTTTTTCAATTTCACTGATTCGCCCGCTAACAATGCCTCTTCAATGGTTGAAAACATATTTTTTAGAAATTCTTCGGAAACACGTTTGCTAATTGATAATTTAGTTGCCACTAAATCAATAATTTCCTGCGACGAAATTTTATCCTTATTCATGATGAGGTAAATTTTTAAGTTTATCTTTCAGGATATTGCTTTGTTTGAAATTCACCACTAATTTAGGTGGAATAAGCGTACGAATTTGAGTAGCCGGATGAACTGACAAGCGTTCGTCTTTTTTCCTGACTTCGAAATTCCCAAAACTATGTACTCCAATTGTTTTTCCATCACCCAATTGTTCGGTACAAGCTTCCACGGTTGCATCGAGTAATTTTTCCACTTCCTGTTTCGGAATACTCATTTTAGTTGCAATTTTAGCAATCAATTCTTTGTGGTT
>JAKLIM010000204.1 GCA_022709605.1 Bacteroidota bacterium
CATACATACTGTCCTTAATGCAGTAATCCACTGTCTTTTTCACGTGGGCAAGCCATGCTGCATCAATTACACTGGTGGTAGTATCGGAATGGTAGAACCAGGCGGCCGGTAGTCTGACCGTATTAAACCCGGCAGCTTTCACTGAGTCAATGGCTGCTTGCGAAGTGTTGGCAAAAGAGTTGCGGGGAATCCAGGTCGCTTCAAGCATGTTTCCAAGGTTCCAGCCAATTTTCAGCTTGCTTGCAATTTGCTGTGCTGTTGGCAGTTGAGCCCACAGTGTTACAGGCATTATCAACAGGATTATAATGGTGCGGAAATGAATGCTTCTCTTTAAGGAAGTTGTATTTTTGATTGCGTGTTTCATTCTGTTTTTCGATTCTTACTTTTTTCAATTTGTAATGGTTTACACCCCGGGAATAAACATTATGCAAAAATAGCTAGTATTTATTTATTTATTTATTTAAGTTGATATTAATTCTACTTTGACAGATTTATTTTTTAAATAAATAGGAACGCAGATTTAGCTGATAAAGCGGATTTCCGCTGCAAGATATAGAACTTATTTTTATACGGATTAAAAAATTCATAAATGAATTTTGCGGATTGTAGATATTGCAACTATGTTTATTAATCCTCATTTCGACTTGTCGAAATAAAAATCCGTATTTAATCTGTTTTTTTTTGTTCAAAAATTTTCCGTGTCAATCTGTTTAATCAGCTAAATCAGCGTTCCTATTCTAAATATTCGTTGGAAAAAAACTCAATTTTAATCTGTCAAACCAGAATTAAGGATTGGAATAAAAAAACAGGTAAATGGATCAATATTTTCCATTTACCTGTTTTGGAAAATATTATTACTCTTTGATTAATTTACCAACTTTGGTAACATTATCCACAGTAGCTTTTACGATATAAACTCCATTGGCCAACGAATGAACGTCAACTTTTTCAGCATTGAAAGCTTCTTTCAGGATGCGTCCGTTCAAATCTGTAATGGTGACTTTTTGAGCATTAGGAGTAAGTATATAGTTTGTTGCAGGATTAGGGCAAACTACGAATTTTGCAGCTGTTTCAGCCGACAAACCTGTAGTTAAAGTAGTAGATGATAGTTTAATGTCATCAAAATAGTAAACATCGTTTGCTATAGTTCCGCCAGTTAAATCCTTATCAAATAATACTCCAACTCTATCATAAGTTCCCCAACCAGGATCATTCCCAGGTACAAGGTCGCTACAATTAAATTCGACTGTCACCCATTGGTTAATGGTAGTCACACTTCGGGTTTTAGTTCTAAAAGATGGATACCAGCCGGAATTTCTAAGCTCAACACTTGCAGTTACCGGCTTATTTACCCATACTTTGAAAGATAAATATGGAGTAACACTAAAATCAAATTGAGGAACAATTGTTGACGCAGTAAATGCCGCTCCTGATTCTTCAGTGATGAGTTCTCCATTTGCACCACCATTCGATGTGTATTTACCCACGTTTGCAGAGATATTAATCCCCGAAGCATCCGGATTAGCTACTTTTGCAAATGCTGTGTTTGGCCAAGTACCATTCCATGATTCTAAAAAAGTGTAGCATCAAAATCAAAAAGCATAATGTCCTGTGCATTTACCATGCTTAGCGTTAACAACATGCTAAAAAAGAAAGTCGTAATTTTTTTCATGATTTTTTTTTTAAAGTTATTATTTATTGATTTTAAATTACAGGTAAGTTGTCGAAATTGACAACTCACCCGTATGTGTTAATCTATTGTTTAATCAATTTACCAACTTTGGTAGTGTCATTTATCTTCACTTTTACAATATAAGCTCCGTTAGCCAATGCGCTAACATCTACTTTATCAGCATTAAAAGCTTCTTTTACAATGCGTCCATTTAAATCCATAATGCTAACTTTTTGAGCATTTTGGGTGAGTATATAATCAGTTGCAGGATTTGGAGATACCGTAAATGCAGCACTTTTTGGGTTAAACAGGCCTGTTCCAACTGATTTTCCGGACAACCATAAATCGTCAATCCAGAATTTGGTACCTGATTTATAAGCCATTCTTAAGTTGATAGAGGTAGCGCCTGTAAGTGTTGCACCTTCAATATTAGTAAACGGATATTCTACCAAAGTAAAAATCTGGTCTTCGTATTCGGCGGGTTGACCCCAATCGAAATTGCCAAAATTACCTGTTGCAATCAAGAAATCGCTGTTGGAATAAATTTCATAGAAATTACCACCATTTACTGATATTTCCACTTTTGGTCTTGCATTCGCAATATCACCATTATATGCCCACCATTCTTGTGTTCCAAGTCCAAAGCTCAAATTTAAATCCGTATTGCCACTAACATCAATTGTTCCTGTTTCAAGAGTTCCATTGTGTTTTGGTGTAAGCATGATACGTCCGTTACCCGAAGCGCCTTCATATTTTGCACCCATGCCCCATGTACGGGCAATAAAAGTCGGAACAGTATCGATGGTAAGATCTTTGAAAGTAAATGGTAATCCGGAAGTAAATCCTTTTACAGCAGTATATCCTGAAATAGGTCCTTCTTCTCCTTTAACCTGACCGGGAGCTTTACCGTTTTGCCAATCATCATTATAGTTACCAAAAGTTTCGTAGAAAATAGTGGCTGGTAATTCAAGACCATCGGCAGTAGTTTTAAAACCAATTTGATCAATATAATATTCAGTATCTTGTAAATTTGATACTGAGTCACCGTTATTGATTTGAATTTCAATAGCATTATACTTGGTCGAAGATTTTTGTTTCCCAAAAAATGCAGTAACCGTTGTCCACTCATCCTGAGCCATACTTCCTTTCCATCCTCCAACATAACTAACTTCACCTTTGTCGTTAATCAGGTTGATACTTACACTCGATTTTGCGGGTGTTTTACCTGCAACCGGATAAACCTGTACCTGGAAATTAGGCGTTTTCGAAAAGATGATGCTTTCGTTGAACCGAATGTAAAGCGCTCTCCAATCTCCGGCCTTCCGAACATACTTAGCTGCAGTAGCACTTGTGTTTTCTAATGGAAACGGATTGTCGCCCAGCGTAATGTTTGCACTCGGCACGGTGATGGGAGTAGTCATAAGACTATCGGTCCACAAACTGTCTGTTACAACCGGACTCTTGGTCTCAAAATTGGCTATAAGAATATCCTTTGCTCCAAAATCTGAAGCATCCTGAGCGTAGGCAAAACCCAACGCACAACAAAAAAGTAGAGTAAAAATTTTACGTTTCATAATAATAAAAATTTAAAGTGAGTAATTTGATAATTGTTTATTTTTCTTTATTGAATTATTTTACCATAAATCATTCTGAAGAAGTAATTTTGATTTTTGCATTTCATCATACGGAATGGGCATGGCATACATTTTTGAATCGAATACTCTGTTTTCAACTTCAAAAACTTCGTACATAAGTGCTGTACCGTTTTTGGTAATTTTCATACCATGTATTGGCTTATTAAAATATTTTTCACCTTGTTTCCAACGACGAACATCCCAAAATCGATGCCCTTCGAAGCATAATTCCACTCTTCTTTCATTTCTGACTTTTTCGATGAAATCAACTTGTGATAGTGTTTTGATATATGCGGGTGTTGTTAGTCCGGCACGATCCCTGATTAACTTCAAAGCATCGTAGGCCGATAAAGTATAATTAGCGGGTATAGTAGTTACTCCATAGGCTTCAGCCATGGCCTCAGCATAGTTTAACAAGGATTCGGCATACCGAAAATGTACCCAAAAATGAGTAGCCACCGTTCGGGAGAGTAAAATATCGGCATTGGGGTCAACAAATTTACGAACATAATATCCTGTTTTTGTGGCATTTTTAGAGCTGTTTAATCCATCTTTTCCACCTTCAAAAATATCAGCGATGCCCGTTTTTCCAACCGGAGCACTGTTCATGGTAATAAAAAATCCAAGTCGTTTTTCTCTTCTGTAATAAGGATCCGTTGCTTTGTATCCGCTTTTAGCATCATCAATTGTATATCCAAGCACTGTTTCGAAAGCATCTACCAAATCCTGAGTTGGATTTAATTGGCCACCGCCACCAAAACTCGGCGGTAAATTGCCCGACTCAAAACCATTCGATTGAATTACAGGACTTGAAAATAAAACCTCGTCATTGTTGGGTTTTGTAAAAACCGATAACATATTATCGCCAGCAACCGTAGTTTTGTCAATCAATTTGTAGGTAGGTAAACTTAATACTTTTTTCGCGGCCTCAGCAGCTAATTTCCATTTCTCTACATCACCTGAAGGATTAGCCAACGGACTTGCTGCATACAGTAGTAGTCTGGATTTCAGGGCTAATGCTGCTGCTTTTGAGGCTTTTCCGTAATCTGATCCCATCTGTCTGTTTGGAAGTACAGTTGCAGCATAATCGCAATCGTTCGCAATGTAGTTTACGCATTGATCGTAGCTGTTGCGTGCAAAATCAATTGTGTCGTTTATGGTCAATACTTTTTCGGGAACAATGGGAACACCCAGGTTTTTCGTCGGGTCACCAAATCTTTTCAGCAATTCGAAATAGTAAAACGCTCTTAAAAAGCGTGCTTCAGCCCGCAACTGCTTTCTTAATGTGTCATTAATATTGGGCGTTAATTTAAATGTGTTTTCATCAAGAAACATGGCTTGATCTACATTATCCAAAAAGATATGCACTCTACGGATACCCGAATAGTAACGACTCCAGGTCCATGAATCAACATAACTGCGTGAAGTCCACGAACCATTATTCATTACCAAATATCCGGATGCTTCGTCGGTGTGTTTGGCTTCATCGGTCATGTAAGTCTCGCCATACGCATCGGTAGGCAAATAACTATAAATGGTTCGTGCATAATTAAGTGAATATACATACGATGTAAACACATCACTTTTGGTTAGGGTTTCATCGTATCCCGGATCCAGGTAATTATCGCAGGAACTTATCATTGAGCTGATAAGTAAAACAAAAAATAATTTTATGTTTATTGTTTTCATTGGATTTATTTTTTAGTATTCGATACTTGCTTATTTATTAAAAAGTAACATTCAAACCTAAGGTAATTATGCGTTGCATAGGGTAGTGCCAAATTCCGGCTGAAGTATCTTCCGGATCAAAATCTTTTACATGATCAAAACTAAACAGATTGTATCCGTTTACGTAAGTTCTCACTTTGGATATGCCTACATTTTTAAGCAAGGAGGCAGGAAAATTGAACCCAATTTCAACAGTTTTTAGTTTTACAAACGATCCGTCTCTGAACCAGAAATCTGAATATTGTTGATTGTTATTGTTATTATTTACCGATAAACGGGGATAAATAGCTGTTTCAGCAGTTTCGGGCGTCCATGCTTGCAATGCGTAAACCGATGCATTTCCATCACCATTGAAGCTACTGGTATAAACTCCGGGCATATAAATATACCGTTCGGCCATTCCCATCAACTGAGTTGTAAAATCGATTAATTTATATTTCAATGAGATATTCAAACCTCCGATAAGATTAGGAATTGAATTTCCGGCGATCGGTTTTGCGTCATTCCAATCAATTTTCTTATCCCCATTCGAATCCACATATCTGATGTCGCCAGCACGAAGATTTCCACCGTTCTGAGCTATATCATATCCCAAATCTTTTTCTTCCTGCGTTAAATTACCTGCAGCTCTACGGGTAATTTCTTCCTGAGTAAAAAATCCATTGCTCACATAACCAAACGGTTGGCCAATTGGATTTCCGGCCTGATATTGGTAAGCAAATTGTTTAAAGGATTCATCGATATTGATAATTTTGCTGCGTGTCAACATCACATTTCCTTTAATCGTCAGGCGGAATGACTTGCTGATTTGTTTGTCGAAAGTCAATTCTGAATCGAATCCCCAACTTTTGGTTTCTCCCGAATTTTCGTAAGGCAATGGAAGACCGGCCATAGTAGGTGTGGTTGCATATTTTTGAACTAAAATGTCTTTGCGGTTATCGTAAAATCCGTCGATGGTCCACAACAAAGTGTTATTCAGAAATCCAAAATCAAATCCGACATTTGATTTATACGATGTTTCCCATTTCAGTTTATCATTTCCTATTCGTGTCTGATCTGTACCGATACGGCTTGTACCACTTGTTCCGAAAGCATAACCCGAAGCATCGCCCCAGTTTTCTCTGAACAGGAATCTATCGTTGAAAGGTTTATCCAATCCTGTGGCACCGTGCGAAAGTCTTAGTTTGAGGAATGAAAGGGTAGAATTATCTTTCAAAAAATCCTCTTCGCTAATAATCCAACCTGCCGACAATGCAGGGAATAATCCAAATCGATGACCTCTTGCAAAGTTTTCGGATCCGGTATAACTCGCCGTTCCTTCCAGCAAATATTTATTTTTGAAGGCATAACTCACCTGTGAAACAAATCCAACCGTTTTATACGGAACAGCAATACCCATGGAATTCAGTTCTCTTAAATAGAATAAAGCCAGTGCATTGATGCGGTTGTTTTTCCACGCTTTATCATAATTAAATGAAGTTTGGAAAGTGAACTGCCTGTCCTTGCCGGAATACCAAAAGTTGGTGGTTTTAGCAACATCCTGTGTACCGTTCGGAGTATAAGTTCCATCGGCAAGCAATTGATAAACTGCAAATTGCGATGCAGTTAACTGAGTAATCATTCCATCGGTAAAGTCAATTCCCCCTTTACCTTTCCAACTTAAACCATTAAGAATATCACGTAAATCAAGCTTGAATTGTACATCGGCGTTGAAATACCGACTGGTTTGGTCACGTT
>JAKLIM010000205.1 GCA_022709605.1 Bacteroidota bacterium
TCCTTTGCCAATATGATGACCGTAATCCGGCTGCACCTAACGAGTTATGTCGGCTTGTTTGAGTTCATAAAAGATACCTACAAAGCCTGGCGAAAAACCCATAATGCATCCTTTGCTTTTAGTACATGATCTTGACCCGGGGGTACTACCCTAGAATTTGTGACAACCTAATTATACCCTGAAACTAATGCTGGGAATATATTCTAGCAGATAATTAGCTATTATTAACCGGACAATAATGATTAAAAATAAACAACTTGCAGTAAGTTGGTTGATTGGCATAATGCTGTTTTCAACGCATTGGGCTACGGCACAACAAAATAATTCATTGAGCATTGACACTTGTTTGGCAATGGCAAAAAGGAATTTTCCGTTGATAAAGCAATACGGACTAATAGAGAAATCCAAAGAATATTCTATTGACAATGCCAACAAAGGTTATTTGCCGCAGTTCAATATTGTAG
Organism: Bacteroidota bacterium; assembly: GCA_022709605.1. Classification (GTDB taxonomy): domain Bacteria; phylum Bacteroidota; class Bacteroidia; order Bacteroidales; family Paludibacteraceae; genus Paludibacter. The sequence continues at coordinate 465 of JAKLIM010000205.1, forward strand.
GACAGGCGACTTATCAATCTGCCGTAACGCAAATTCCTATTTCGTTGCCGAATATGGTCATTCCGACAATCAGTAAAGACCAATACAGACTTTACGGTGAAGTTTCGCAACCCATTACCGATTTGTTTGTGGTGAAAGACAATAAAAATTTGATTGAATCAAATATGCAAGTGGAAACGCAAAAAGTGGAAGTTGAAATTTACAAACTGAGAGAACGTATTAACCAACTTTTTTTCGGCATATTGTTGATTGATGAACAACTAAAACAAACGGATTTACTCAAAAAAGACATTCAAAGCGGTATTGACAAAACAAACGTTGCCATTCAAAACGGCACAGCAACTAAAAGCAGCGTAAACATTTTGAAAGCGGAATTGCTGAAAGCCAACCAACGCACTATTGAATTGAAAGCAACCCGAAAAGGATATGCCGAAATGTTGTCGCATTTTATCGGAACTGCGATTGACGAAAATACAACTTTGCTGAAACCCGCACCGCAACTTGTTTCCAACACTATCAATCGTCCCGAACTGAAATTTTACGACTTGCAGAAAAAAACGTTTGACTTGCAAAACAAACTGATTACCGCAAAAAATCTTCCACGTTTCAGCTTGTTTTTTCAAGGTGGTTTGGGCAGACCTGCGTTAAATATGTTGAGTAACGATGTGCAAGGTTACTACATCGGTGGTTTGCGGTTGAATTGGAATTTAACAGGTTTTTATACTTACAATAAAGAAAAGAAAATCCTTGCAGTCAATCAGGATTTCATAGACATTCAACGGGAAACATTTTTATTCAACACCAATCTGAATTTACGACAACAAAATTCGGAAATAACAAAAGTGCAGGAGTTGATTGAAACAGACAGCGACATTATTTCACTTCGTGAAAGCGTGAAAAACACAACGAAAATACAGTTAGAAAACGGAACGGCAACAACCAACGACTACCTTATTTCTGTAAATGCAGAAGACCAAGCACGGCAAAATTTGATTTTGCACGAAATACAGCTTTTAATGGCTCAATATAACTATCAAACAATGTCAGGCAATTAAACATCAAAAAATAAAATCAATGGGAAAAATAAAAACTATCGCATTTGTAACAGGCATTGCAACATTGTTTGCAGCTTGCAACAACAACAAAACTTCTTTTGACGCTTCGGGAAGTTTTGAAGCAGAAGAAAGAATTATTTCATCGGAAGCCACAGGCACAATTAAGCAGTTTGAACTTGAAGAAGGGCAAATGCTTCAATCGGGACAAACTGTCGGTTATATTGACAGCACACAGTTGTATTTGAAGAAAAAACAACTCTTGGCACAAACGAAAGCCACCGCCAGCAGAAAGCCCAATGTATCGGCACAGTTAGCCGCTTTGCAATCGCAGCTTGCTACTGCACAAAAAGAAAAAGTGCGTATTACCAATTTGGTAAATGGCGATGCCGCACCGCAAAAACAATTAGACGACATCAATGCACAAATTGATGTGTTGAAAAAACAAATTGAAGCACAAAAATCGTCATTGGATATTTCTACCGAAAGTATCAACAGTGATGTGTTGCCGTTGCAGGTGCAAGTGGAACAGTTAAACGACCAATTAGCAAAATGCAAAATCATTAATCCTGCAAACGGAACGGTTTTGACAAAATATGCCGAAGCCAACGAAATGACGGCAACAGGAAAACCGCTTTACAAAATTGCCGATTTGTCAAACATCATTTTGCGGGCTTACATCACAGGCGACCAACTGACACAAGTAAAGCTGAACCAAACAGTAAAAGTGCTTACCGATGACGGCAAAGGCGGTTACAAAGAAACAGAGGGCACGATTAGTTGGATAAATGACAAGGCAGAGTTTACGCCAAAAACCATTCAAACAAAAAATGAAAGAGCGAATATGGTGTATGCCATTAAAGTAAAAGTGAAGAATGACGGCACTTACAAAATTGGTATGTATGGCGAAATAAAATTTCAATAGCAATGGCAGATGTTGAGTTACATAATATTGTAAAGACATACAACAAAGGCAAAGTGAAAGCCGTGAATGATGTTTCGTTTTCGGTAAATGAGGGCGAATTGTTTGGTTTGATTGGTGCAGACGGAGCAGGTAAAACAAGTATTTTCCGCATACTTACAACCTTGTTGTTGCCCGATAGCGGTAATGCTTCTGTAAGCGGTTTTGATGTAATTAAAGACTACAAAAACATTCGCAGTAGTGTGGGCTATATGCCCGGAAAATTTTCGTTGTATCAGGATTTATCGGTGGAAGAAAACTTAAACTTTTTTGCTTCTGTTTTTAATACTTCGGTAAAAGAAAATTACGATTTGATTAAAGACATTTATGTTCAAATTGAACCGTTCAAAGACCGTAGGGCAGGAAAATTGTCGGGCGGTATGAAACAAAAATTGGCTCTATGTTGTGCTTTAATTCATCGCCCGAAAGTGTTGTTTTTAGACGAACCGACAACAGGTGTGGATACTGTTTCACGAAAAGAATTTTGGGAAATGCTGAAACGCCTGAAACAGCAGGGCATTACGATTTTGGTTTCCACGCCTTATATGGACGAAGCCACGCTTTGCGAACGCATCGCACTCATACAAAACGGAAAAATTTTATCCATTGATACACCCGATGAAATTGTAAAACAGTTTCCAGAAAATCTTTTTGCCGTAAAAGCAAATGATATGAGCAAGTTACTAAACGACCTGCGAAAAAATAACGAAATAAAAACCTGCAATGCTTTTGGCGAGTTTCATCATATCACGTTTCAAAATGACAATGAAAATTCGCACAATGAATTGATACACATTTTACAAAAAGCCAATCATCAAAACATTGAACTCAAACACATCACACCGAGCATTGAAGATTGTTTCATAAAACTGATGAACTGAAATGACAAACGAAACCGTAATAAAGACAGACAAACTCACTAAACGTTTTGGCGATTTCATCGCTACAAACGAAATAACCTTTGAAGTATATGCAGGTGAAATTTTCGGTTTTCTCGGTGCGAATGGTGCAGGAAAAACAACCGCAATGAAAATGCTTTGCGGACTTTCAACGCCTTCATCGGGAAATGCCACCATTGCAGGTTTTGACATTTACAAACAAACCGAAGAAATTAAAAAGAACATCGGTTATATGAGCCAAAAATTTTCCTTGTATGAAGATTTAACAGTGTTGGAAAACATTCAATTCTTTGGCGGTATTTATGGTTTAACGGATAAGCAACTAAAAGCAAAAAGCAATCAATTGATTGAAACATTGGGTATGCAAAACGAAGCTAAAAAATTGGTTGCTTCATTGCCCTTGGGTTGGAAACAGAAATTAGCTTTTTCGGTAGCCATTTTGCACGAGCCGAAAATTGTGTTTTTGGACGAACCCACAGGAGGCGTTGACCCCATTGTTCGCAGGCAGTTTTGGGATTTAATTTATTCGGCGGCAGACAGAGGCATTACCATTTTTGTAACCACGCACTATATGGACGAAGCCGAATACTGCAACCGAGTTTCGATGATGGTGGACGGAGTAATAAAAGCGTTGGACACCCCCGACAATTTGAAAAAACAATTTTCCGCTTCATCAATGGACGATGTGTTTTTTGAATTGGCAAGAGGTGCAAAACGAAAAGCAGACTAAGAAAAATGAAACAGTTTTTGACATTTGTAAGAAAAGAATTTTATCACGTTTTCCGTGATAAGAAAACGCTGTTAATGCTATTCGGCTTGCCGATTGTGCAGATTGTTTTATTTGGTTTTGCTCTCACAAACGAAATCAAAAATTCCAAAATTGTTATTTGCGATTATGCCAAAGACGAAGCCACACAGCAAATCATCAACAAAATAGAAGCAAGTCAAAATTTTGATATTCAAAAAACGCTATTCAGCCACCGACAAATTGAAGAAGCATTTAAAGCGGGGAACATAAAATTGGCAATTATATTTCCTGCCAATTTTAACAACGACCTTTCACATCTTCATCAGGCACAAGTTCAAATTATTGCAGATGCTTCCGACCCGAACACCGCTAATACATTGACAAATTACGCAACGGCAATCATTATGGATTATCAGCAGGAGTTAATGAAAAACAATGTTGTTCCGTTTCGCATTGTTCCCGAAATACGAATGTTATACAATCCCGAATTGAAAGGGGCAACCAATTTTGTGCCGGGCGTAATGGCATTGGTGCTGATGTTGGTGTGTGTAATGATGACTTCTGTTTCCATTGTTCGTGAAAAAGAAAATGGAACAATGGAGGTGCTGTTGGTATCGCCTTTCAATCCGTTTTTAGTGATTATTGCAAAAGCAATTCCGTATTTATTACTTTCCATTGTAAACCTTTCCGTCATTCTTATTTTAAGCGTAACTCTTTTGGATATGCCGATTAACGGAAGTATTTCATTGCTGTTTGCAGAAAGTATTTTGCTGATTATTACAGCTCTTTCGTTGGGTTTGCTTATTTCAAACGTAGCACAGTCGCAACAGGCAGCAATGCTGATTTCATTGATGGGAATGTTAGTTCCTACAATGTTGTTTACAGGATTTATGTTTCCGATTGAAAATATGCCTGTTCCCTTGCAGGTAATTTGCAATATCATTCCTGCAAAATGGTATTACACTATTGTAAAATCAATAATGATAAAAGGTCTTGGATTTAGTGCTATATGGAAAGAAACATTGGTGCTTTTCGGAATGACTGTTTTTTTATTGGTAGTGAGTTTCAAAAAATTTAAAACTCGATTAGTATGAGAACACTAAAATTTTTATTGCAAAAAGAGTTCAAACAAATCTTTCGAAACAAAGCATTGTTGCCGTTGATTTTTGTTGTTCCGATAGTGCAGTTGCTCATACTTCCATTAGCAGCCGATTATGAAGTAAAGAACATCAACATTTCAATCGTTGACCACGACCACAGCACATTTTCACGCAATCTTATTTCAAAAATTACTTCTTCGGGTTATTTCCGTTTGGCTGATTACAGTAATTCATTTCAAAGTGCATTTAATCAGATTGAAAGCGACAAATCCGATTTGATTTTGGAAATACCGCAAGGCTTTGAAAAAAACTTAGTGCGTGAAAACGAGCAAAAATTATTTATTGCTGTTAATGCAATCAATGGCGTGAAAGCAGGTTTGGGCGGTGCTTATCTCAATCAAATTATTACGGCTTACAACGCTGATATTCGTTTGCAATGGTTTCAATCCGATAAATTTAATACTGCGCCTGTTATTACTGTTGCTTCTTCAAATTGGTTCAATCCGTTTATGAACTATCGTTTTTTTATGGTTCCGGGAATTTTAGTTGTGTTGGTAACAATGGTAGGTGCGTATATGTGTGCATTGAACATTGTGAAAGAAAAAGAAGCTGGCACGATTGAACAAATAAACGTAACACCCATAAAAAAATATCAGTTTATTTTGGGCAAACTCATTCCGTTTTGGATAATCGGAATGTTTGTTTTTAGTGTCGGGTTGTTTGTTGTGGCACGGTTGGTTTATGGTATTGTTCCTGTCGGAAGTTTACTCTTACTGTATGGTTATTTGTCCATTTATCTGATTGCATTATTGGGCTTAGGCTTGCTTATTTCCACATTTGCCGAAACACAACAACAAGCAATGTCGGTAGCGTTTTTCTTCATTATGATTTTTATGCTGATGAGTGGTTTATTCACTTCGCTTGACGGAATGCCGCAATGGGCTTACATCATAGCAAAATGCAGTCCTGTAACGTATTTCATTGAAGTAGTGCGAATGGTTGTTCTGAAAGGAAGCGGGTTTTCCGACATCAAAAATCATTTTGTTATTATGATTGGGTTTGCCGTTTTATTAAATGGTTTGGCGATTTGGAATTATAAAAAGACGAGTTAGAACCAACACACAGGCACACACATTTGCAAACCGCTACAAGCCAACGCACCTACCAAAGTTTGCAAAAGAGTGTGCCTTTTGCCGACCTCTAAAACTTCATTTTTTTCTTTCCCCTCTTTGAAAAAATAAAAATACACCAACCACACACACGACACAACAACCACGACAGACAACCAACCTGACAGACAGAAGGGCAGCCGATAACATTATGCCGAATAGAAAAAAGCCCTAATGCAAAAAAGCCCTGAGAGTAGAAAACACTTCAGGGCTTTTTGCTATTCGGTGTTCAGCGACACCGGTATTTTTTGTGTAGGAGGTTTTGTAGCTTTGGTTCTTTGTGATTTAGTGCTTTTTATAGTTACCGGTTGTAGTATTTCGCATGTTTGCGGATGATTGGGTTTGCTTAAACACACAACTTCCCCTACCCAAGATAC
>JAKLIM010000206.1 GCA_022709605.1 Bacteroidota bacterium
AATTCTGATGGACCTGTCACTGCAAATGCGTACGATCTGAATGGAGTTTTACGTAACATAAACACTTACCTGAAGAGTGGTGTATATCAACTTGTTAATGTTGGGGAACCAATGTTTAATTCAACCAAAAACGAAGGTGTTGTGATAACGTATGATGCCAGAAATACGTCATCAAATAACTTTAATTATTCACTGATTACTTCATCGAACAATACATGGTCGAATCCAACTTCTGTATCAGCACATTACTTTACCACAATTACTTACCGTTACTTTAAAAACACTTTTGGGCGAAATTCAATTAACAACAATGGCGGCAACATGATATCATTCATTAATGTGGCCGAAGACGATGGAAGTTCGATGGAAAATGCATACTGGAACGGACAATTTATAAGTTTGGGCAATGGTGGATCTTATTTCAAACCATTGGCTGGAGCCTTGGACGTAATTGCTCACGAATTCGGACATGGTGTAATTTCAAATACAGCCAATTTAGAATATCAGGGACAATCAGGTGCTATCAATGAATCGTATGCCGATATTTTTGGTTCAATGGTAGACCGTGATGATTGGCTGATCGGGGAAGATATTACCAGAACTACATTTTCACCTTCGGGAGCGTTGCGAAATATGGCCGATCCACATAACGGAGGAACTTCGGCCAATGCGTATTGGCAACCAAAAACCATGACCGAAATGTACAAAGGTTCACAGGACAATGGCGGTGTACACATCAACAATGGAATCATAAATTATGCCTATTACTTATTTGCAACTGAGATTACAAAAAATAAAGCCGAACAGGTTTTTTATCGCGCTTTGACCAATTATCTTACCAGCAGATCTCAGTTTCTTGACCTTCGAATTGCGGTTTTACAATCGGCAAAAGATTTATATGGCGAATCGTCGGATGTAGTTGTCAGTGCCGGAAAAGCGTTTGATGCTGTAGGTATCAGGCAGGAAACAACCGTAGAATATGATCAGGATTATACGGTTAATCCGGGTCAGGAATATATGTTGGCCTACAACACCGACAATTTCGATACGAATTCACTTTACACTACACCAACTGCAGGCGCTTCAAATTTCAAAGCATTAACAAAAACTGTTATGAAAAGCAAGCCAAGTGTAACCGACGATGGCAGTTTGGCCTATTTTGTACCAACTGATAGTAAAATTAAAACACTCAAACTCAATACAACTACACCTCAGGAAACTTATGTTTCGGAAGAAGCATTTTTCGATAATGTTGCCATTTCGAAAGATGGCAAACGCTTAGCGGCCATCTCAACAGAAACTGACACAGCCATTTATGTTTACGATTTCGATAAGGGAAACTGGAGTAAATTCCACCTTTATAATCCTACCACCACTGATAATGGCACAAATTCGGGCGGAGTTTTATATGCCGATGCCATTGAATTTGACCACACGGGCGAATATATAATGTACGATGCATTCAACGAATTAAAATCAACAATTGATGGTTCCGAAATTAGTTATTGGGACATTGGATTTATAAAAGTCTGGGATAATGCAAGTAATACGTTTGGAGATGGTACCATCAGAAAACTATTCAGTTTGCTTCCCGAAAATATAAGTGTTGGAAATCCCACTTTCTCAAAAAATTCGTCCAATATTATTGCATTCGATTATATTGACGAGTCGAAAGATGAATATTCAATTTTGGGAGCCGATTTATTATCGGGTAACCTGAAACTCATTTACGAAAATGCAACGATTGGCTATCCTTCTTTTTCGAAAAATGATGATAAGATCGCGTTCTCGGCTCTTAATAATGATGATGTTGAAGTCATTGGAATTCAAAATTTGGCAGCCGATAAAATTTCACCCAGTGGATCAGCTTATTTATATGTTGAAGAGGCCAAATGGCCGGTTTATTATTCAACCGGAAGCAGGGTTTTGGGATTGGCACCGGTGGCAAATTTCACAGCCGATGTTGTTTCAGGAAATTCACCATTGACCGTAAAATTTCTGGATTCGTCGGTGAATGAACCTACAGCATGGCAATGGACTTTCACAGGTGGAACGCCTTCGACCTCTACAATTCAGCATCCTACGGTAGTTTACAATACGACTGGTACTTATCCGGTTACATTAAAATGTACAAATACTTACGGTAATAATACGATGACTAAAACAGCATACATCACGGTATTAAATCCAGGAAATCAGGCTGTACCGGGTTCAGTTCTTATTACTCAGGTTTACGGCGGAGGTGGCAACAGCGGTTCGCCTTACAAATCGGATTTTATTGATTTTTGTAACACTACCAATGCCGACATAAACATGGGCGGTTGGTGCCTTTATTATTACGATGCAGTGGCCACAACAACTACTCAAAAATTCGAATTTCCGGCCAATACAATCATTAAAGCCAATAAATATTTCGGTCTGAAAGCAGCTGAAGGAACCGGCACACAAACTCCCTGGAATATTATGTTTGATGCAGTTTCGACACTCGATTTGAGCGAAACCACAGGTAAATTAATTTTAATGAAAAGTAATGCTGCTTTTACATTGTCTTCATCGCCTGCCGTTGGTGAAATTATAAACAACACTCAATTCATTGATTACTTGCCATTTGGTATGTACTCAACACCAATTTGGGGAAATGCCATGAGCTCCAATATTTCGGGCTTTACAGCGGCCAAACGAAAAATTGTAAACGGAAAAAATCAATACACCCCGAATATTGGAAACGATTTTGAAATAGTGACGCCTTTGCCACGAAATTCGAATACTATTGTAGGCGTGAAACCGGCCAACCTGAACAAATGCACTGTTTACACATTTGATAATAAGCTATTTATAAAAGGCGCGGAACAAAATCAGAAAGTTGACATTTATAATATTACCGGAAACAAAGTTCACAGCTCACAAATTTCTACTCAGACTTTAACATTAGATTTCCTTCCGAAAGGAGTTTATATTGTAACAGTTGATATCGAAACATTTAAAATTATTCTACAATAAATACATAAATCGAATTAAAAAATTAACGAAAAATTATGACCAACAATCAATGGGAATCATTATTAGCTATTGTTAATGGCAAAAAAACAGAACAACCAACCACCGGTTTTATTATCGATTGTCCGTGGCTACCCGAATGGTATGGCATTTCTATTCTGGATTATTTCAGCAACGATGAATTATGGCTGAAAGCTAACCTCAAGGCCATCGAAACTTTTCCGGATGTGATTTTCCTTCCGGGTTTCTGGAGCGAATACGGAATGTGTACCGAACCTTCAGCTTTTGGTTCAAAATGTGTTTTCTTTAAACATGAATTCCCATTCGCCAATAAAATAATACATAGCACTGAGGATATTCACAACCTTACTGTTCCAAATCCGGAGACTGATGGTTTATTGCCTTTCATGCTTAACAGACTGCTCAAAGCACAACCGGCTATTGAAGCTGCGGGACATCAAATTCGCTTTTCGGTATCACGGGGTCCGTTGAATATCGCATCGTTTCTGATGGGAACCACCGAGTTTCTCACCTTGATGATGATGGATCCGGAAGCCACTCATAAATTACTTCGTATTATCACTGATTTTCTCAAAATGTGGCATAAACTGCAACATGATGCCATTCCGTCCATTGATGGAATAATGATGCTCGATGACATTGTTGGTTTTGTAGGCGACGAAGAATTTAAAGAATTTGCATATCCTTATCTGAAAGAACTTTACGACACGTCTGATTCGATAAAACTTTTCCATAACGATGCCGATTGTACGGTTTCGGTTAAATATTATCCCGAATTGGGCATAAATCTTTACAATCCGGGCATTCACATGTCACTTACTGAACTTCGGGCTGCGACCGACAATAAAATGGCTATTTTGGGCAATATTCCTCCCCGCGATGTTCTTGCATCCGGTTCGAAAAGCGAAATCACTGAAGCGGTAAAAGCGTTAAAAGCAGAAGCTGAGGGTTTTAACCGTATGGTTTTTTCGTGTGGTGGTGGAATGCCTCCTGCTGTTTCTACTGAAAACATCAATACTTTTATCGATGCGCTAAAACAGTAAACATCAAACAAGAAATGAAAGATTTTGAATGATTAAATTCAAATAAGTACCGAAAATGAAGTATATTTGTTCGAATTTAAGAAATATTTTTGCCTGAAAATACAATTGAATAATATGTATGAATACTGTCTAAACCACTCAGTATTTTTTTTAAATAAAATAAAAAAGATAGTTTGATCAAAATAAAATCACTTAAAAAAAAGAACAAGTTAAAATCACAATAAATTATTTTTCAATTAATTATGAAATTTTTACGCTCAATAATGGTTACATTTAATGATTAATGAGCAACAGAAAATTTCTGAATATTTCCTTAGAAAAATGTGAAAATAATTTATATGACTTTTGAAGTTCTAAAAATATTTAAAAATATTTCAACATTAATAGTATTATTCTCATTTACTTGAGTATCTTTGCCAGATAATTTAAAAACATTTTATGAGTAAAGGAATCGTTAAATTTTTTAATGAATCAAAAGGATTTGGATTTATTAAAGACGCTGAATCAACAAAAGAATATTTTGTACATTCTACAGGATTAATTGACAATATCAAAGAAAACGACGAAGTAACATTTGATATTACAGAAGGAAAAAAAGGTTTAAATGCAGTAAATGTGAAACTTTTGTAATTTTACAATTTTAAAAGCAATCAAATTTAAAAGCCTTACTCAAAAAGTAAGGCTTTTTTGCATTTAATAAGTTCCGATTTTTAATATAATGTCAGTATTTTAAAAATTGAAATTTCAAATAAAACTATATACGTGCAATTAACTTTTTTCTAATCATTACAAGTTTGTATGCAAAAAAAAGATATGAGCAGAATTAATTCCTAAAACAAGAAAAATACGTTATTTTCATAACATTACTTTCCTTTTCATTCTTAATTTTCAAAAAAAAATCATATTTTTGTTGATTCAAAAAAAATGACTTTTTAACTGTTTGTTGAAAAGGAATTATTCTATTAAAATCGTGATTATGTATAAAAAATTAAGATTACTGTTTTTATTACTTTTAGTTTCAAAAACTGTTTTTGCCGGTGATACCATAACTGTAGATAAAAATATTTTCTGTTTCAACGAAGATATTGTGGTCAAAAGCACATTTGCCGACACCTTAAATTACTCGTTAAACTGGCAATACAAAGCAAATGCGAACGATTGGGTTAGCATCAATACTTTTCCGGGCGAAAATATTGATTCAGTAATGAACAATCAACTAATACTTTCAAATTTCAATGATAGTATTACATTCAATATCAGATGTTTGTACATCAAAAAAACCGGAATAATCGACACTTTACAATCGAACTTAATTGAAAACTTAAAAGTTTTGCCCACAATTACAGCACCGAAAATAGCACCAATAAATGATACTTTATGTTACAATTCGCCCATAAAATTAACTTTGTTACAAAAAGCAACCGGAGCTGACAACGTATTTACATATCAATGGCAACATAAAACAAGTGCTGAAACAGAATTCACTGATTTTCAGGGTGCAACTGATACAACTTATACAGACTCCATAAAGCTACAAACATATTACAGAGTCAAAGCAAAATCAGCCTGTGATTCAGTCTACTCAGATACTATAAAAGTAAATGTTTACGAGAAACTTGAACCCGGCACAATCGGAACTGATAAAACATACTGTTTCGGGCAAAATCCTGACACACTGAAATTAACACTGACAAATGGTGGAAGTAAAATATACGCTTATCAATGGTTAGAATCAACAGATAATCAAACATTTACAACAATACCCGGCGCAAATAACCCAAGTTACTTTCCTGCTAATATCTCAGATTCGATATATTATAAAGTAGTAGTCAATGATGAGAAATGTGGACTTGATACTACACAAGCCGTAAAAATAAAGGTTTTAAAACAAATCACGGCACCTGAATTGTCGCCACTTTCGCAAACGTACAACGCCGTTGATCCAACGGTAATAACAATCAGTACTCCTGCAACCGGTAGCGATGGAAAATTTACTTATCAGTGGCAAAAATCAGCTGATAAAATTACATTTACTCCAATAAGCGAAGCTGCTGGATTGAGCCATACAACTGGTTTACTTACAGATACAACGTATTACCGTGCTGTTGCCACTTCCGATTTCGGATGTGGAATTGTAATTTCGGATACGGCAACGGTTTTTGTAAATGAACAATTATCAGCAGGAACAATTGGTGCAAACCAAACAATATGTAACACCGGAACAATCAATAAATTGCAGCAAATTACTACTCCGACAGGTGGAAATGGAACTTACACCTACCTGTGGCAGGAAAGTACAGACAGTGTGGCATTTACAAACATTGAAACTGCGATAACCAATGAATATCTTCCGTTAAAAACGACAGGTAAAAAATTCTACCGCCTTTCAGTAAAATCAGATAATGATTCAGTTCCCACTAATATTATCTCTATCAATGTATTACCGGTTTTAATAGCACCTAAATTGTCGCCACTTTCGCAAACGTACAACGCCGTTGATCCAACGGTAATAACAATCAGTACTCCTGCAACCGGCAGCAATGGAAAATTTTCTTATCAGTGGCAAAAATCGGCTGATAAAATTACTTTTACTCCAATAAGCGAAGCCACGGGATTGAGTTATACAACTGGCTTACTTACCGATACAACGTATTACCGTGCCGTTGCCACCTCTGATTTTGGATGTGGAATTGTAATTTCGGAT
>JAKLIM010000207.1 GCA_022709605.1 Bacteroidota bacterium
GCTGAAGATTACTGTTTTCTTCATTTCTGTGAGTTTTGAAATAACAAATAAAAATACGCAAAATTTTGAATAGTATAACTTTTCAAGTTGTTTTGGTGCGGACAAATAAAAGAAAAACGTGCGACAAAACGCACGTTTTAAGAATTTATCAGATACAAGGCTTCCTTTATTTTACTGTGCTTTTAGCAAATCTTTAATTTTTGCTTCAATTTCGGCTGAAAGCTCAGGATTATCCATGATTATCTGACGAACAGCATCGCGACCTTGTCCCAAGCGGGTTTCGCCGTAGCTGAACCACGAACCACTTTTCTTAACTACGTTTAATTCAGTTGCCAAATCGATAATTTCGCCTGATTTCGAAATTCCCTCGCCAAACATAATGTCAAATTCGGCTTTGCGGAATGGTGGTGCAACTTTATTTTTAACCACTTTTACACGCGTTTGGTTACCAATTGCATCTTCACCGTCTTTCAACTGACCAATTCTGCGAATATCCAAACGAACAGACGCATAAAATTTCAAGGCATTACCACCGGTTGTCGTTTCAGGATTGCCAAACATAACCCCGATTTTTTCGCGCAACTGATTGATAAAGATACAGGTAGTGTTTGTTTTGCTGATATTGGCAGTAAGTTTACGCAACGCCTGCGACATCAAACGGGCTTGCAATCCCATTTTCGAATCGCCCATATCGCCTTCGAGTTCGGCTTTCGGAGTTAATGCTGCTACAGAGTCAATTACCACAATATCAACGGCTGACGAACGAATCAACTGATCAGCTACTTCCAACGCCTGTTCGCCATTGTCGGGTTGCGAAATCAATAATTCGTCGATATTTACGCCTAATTTCTCAGCATACGAACGATCAAATGCATGTTCAGCATCAATAATGGCAGCAATTCCTCCTGCCTTTTGGGCTTCGGCAATGGCATGAATTGCCAAAGTTGTTTTACCTGACGATTCAGGTCCGTAAATTTCGATAACACGTCCGCGTGGATAACCGCCAACACCTAAGGCCACATTCAATCCGATCGAACCGGTTGAGATGAAAGATACTTCCTCAACTTTGGAATCGCCCATTTTCATGATGGTACCTTTTCCGTGGTCTTTTTCAATTTTATCCATTGCCAGCTGCAATGCTTTCAGTTTTTCTAACGATGGTTTTCTAACTTCATCGGCTTTTTTTTCTGCCATAATATTTATTTTTTATATTTGTTTATCAGTAAATATTTCAATGCGGTTTTGATAATCAATTACAAAGATAAAATTTTTAATTTTAAATTTACTATGATTTTCGAACAATATATTTTATGTTTTAAAACACTATTAATTAAGAACTTCTAATTTTGCGAATTTCAGCAACAAGGATTTTACACCTTTTTCACCAAAATCAATTTCTGCTTTTTCATTCCCGTTATCAATGTAAGTTTTCAGTACTTTGCCAATGCCAAATGAAGCATGTTTAACAAATCCACCTACAGGTATTGAACTATTAACGGTTTGATTATTATTATCGGAATTTTCAATTTTAACTAATCGCTTCAGTATTTGAGGAACGAATGGTTCCACAGGTTTTGGATTAGAATATGATCGTTGTCCAAAAATATTTCGTTCAGATTCAAGATCTTCGTCCCAATCGCCAAATCGTTTTCGTCCGGGTTCAAATTCTTTTTCTTTAGGTGCATCAAGAAATTGTGCATCAATATCTTTAATAAATCGACTGGGATTCGAAAAATTCACTTTTCCATTGCGGAATCGGGATTTGGCATAACTTATAAAACACCGTTCTTCAGCCCGTGTTATGGCTACATAAAACAGCCGTCTTTCTTCCTCTAATTCACGTTCGCTCCCAATGGTATAGGACGAAGGAAACAAATCCTCTTCCATACCCACAATAAATACAGCTCTGAATTCCAATCCTTTAGCGGCATGAACGGTCATCATGGTTACTTTGTCGGTATCGGCATCTTTGTCAGTATCCTGGTCGGTTAGCAGCGAAACCTCCGATAGAAAGTCAGGTAGATAGCCGGTTTCATTGTTTTTCTCACGGTTATCGCAATATTCGTGTATCGCTTTCAATAATTCCTGCACGTTTTCTTGTTTACTCAGATTTTCGGGCGAACGATCTACGTAAGTATCACTGATTACACCTGTCACTTTCACAATACTGTTCACTAATTCGTACGCATTTTGTGTATTAATCTGATCAGCAAATACTGAAATCATACTCCGAAACTGAGCCAGTTTATTGGCAGTTCCACCGTTAACCGGTAGATTGTATTTCAACATATCCATCAACACTTCCCAGGCACTAACTGCATGTAATTGAGCGCATTCAATTAATTTATTGACAGTCGTATCGCCAATTCCCCTTGCCGGATAATTAATAATACGCTTCAGAGCTTCTTCGTCGTTCGGGTTGCAAATCAACCGACAATACGCTATAACATCTTTAATTTCTTTGCGTTGGTAAAACGACAAACCACCATAAATGCGGTACGGAATGCCCTGCTTACGCAAAGATTCCTCGAGCACACGCGACTGTGAGTTGGTACGGTATAAAATGGCAATTTGCTGATAACTAAAATCTTCTTTGTTATGTAACTCCGAAATATTATTGGCAACAATTACACCTTCTTCCAAATCATTGAAAACGTTGAGTATTTTAATCAATTCGCCGGTATCTTTTTCCGAAAAAACCGTCTTCTGAATCTGAGCCGTATTCTTATCAATCAGGCTATTAGCAGCATTTACAATGTTCTGGGTGGAGCGGTAATTCTGTTCCAGTTTAAATATTTTAGCACTGTGATATGCATTTTTAAACTGCAAAATATTATCGATATTTGCACCGCGAAACGAATAAATACTTTGAGCATCGTCGCCTACTACACAAATTCGTTCGTGAAGTTCGGCTAATTTCTTAACAATCAGGTATTGCGCAAAATTGGTATCCTGATACTCATCCACCAAAATGTAGCTGAAAGCCTGTTGATATTTTTGCAAAACAGAAGGATGATTTCGAAACAATACGTTGGTTTGGAGCAATAAATCGTCGAAATCCATGGCATCGGCCTGTTTGCACCGGTTGCAATAAATCATGTAAATATCCGAAATGCTGGGGACACGTGAGTTCATATCGGCTTTCAATAAATCTGAATTGCCAAGATATGCTTCGGGTGTAATGAGATTGTTTTTTGCAAACGAAATGCGTGAATGAACAAAACCGTGTTTATACACTTTATCATCCAATTTCAATTCTTTTACAATGCTCTTTATCAAGCTGTTCGAATCGGAAGTATCGTATATGGTAAAATTTTTAGTAAAGCCAATTTTATCCGCTTCGTTGCGTAAAATGCGACTAAAAACGGAGTGAAAAGTTCCCATCCAAAGGTAGCGCGCCGTTCGTTCGCCAACCATGGTAGCAATACGGCTTTTCATTTCGCGGGCTGCTTTATTTGTAAAAGTGAGGGCAAGAATCGTTGAAGGTTGCATACCGCTTTTCAACAGATAGGCTATTTTATAAGTCAGAACACGTGTTTTACCCGAACCTGCTCCGGCGATTACCAGCGATGCTCCATCGGTATATTCAACGGCAATTCGTTGATTTTCATTGAGATCATTCAGAAAAGTAACTTCCATTGGTTGTTTAAATGTAAATGCCTGATAATTCATAGTGAAAATTCAGGTTCAATATTACAAAAATAATGGAATTGAGGGTTTTATCAAAATAAGTAGCTATAAAGTTATAAACAATATTGTTAGAACAAAGAATAAAGAACAAAGAGCAAAGAATAAAGATGTTAAGACAAAAAAAAATTGAAAAATTTAGAAAATAGAAAAATGGGAAAATGAGAAATTGAGAAATTGAGAAATTGAGAAAATAGAAAATTGCGAAACATGAAACACGAAACGAGAAACATGAAACAAAACACGTAACTCGAAAAATTATTTACCCTTTAACCATTCATTGTATTCCATAGTGATTTTAAATAAATCATTCGCCTGATAGATGTTATTTTTAATTTTGGAATAAATGGCAGGACAGTCTTTGAAAAAATTGCCCACTTTAGTTTTAAAAGGATAAAAATTATCAATGGTTACCAATAATTTTTCACCCGACGGTTTCTGAATTAAAAACTGATTATAAAATCCTGAATAAGCATCAGTTGTGTAAAATTTCTTATGCAGGTACATTTTCATTTTATCTTCGAACAAAACACGCATAAAAACCCATTCGTCTTTTAGTTCTATGGGACGAAAATACAAATTATCGATGGAAAATAGATTAACATCCTGAGGTAAATAGGCTGAGTTTTTATGAGTAACAGGATCTTTATAAACCAACATCCGGTAATTATCTTCACTGTCGTTGAATTCAAAACAGCCCAATAAAGTATCTCCGTTATTAAGTATTGCAAATCCTGTACGAATTTGGATATTCAAAAGTTTCTCCAATAATTGTGCATTGGAAAACTGATTGAAAAACAGAAAGATGAACAGAAATAATATGATTGGCTTTTTCATAAAAAACTGTTTTAATATATCTGGAGAAAATTAGAAATAGGTATACTTCAATATTTCATGACAAATTTAATACAAAGTTTGAAAGAATATTTTAATACGACTAATATTTAATAAAAAAAACCGCAGATAAAACTTGCGGTTTTTTTAAATAGATATATTAAAATTGAATAATTATCTTTTCCAGAATGCCGGAGTAAATAACAAAAGTACGGTATAAAGCTCCAAACGGCCTGTAAGCATCATTAGTGATAAAAACCATTTGCTAAATTCAGGTATGTCGTGAAAGTTTCCGGCAGGTCCAACCATACCGAGACCCGGCCCTACTCCACCCAAACACGTAATCATCCCACCAATTGATTCCATAAATCCCATGCCCGACATCGCAAGTACAAGTATACCAAACCCTGCAATAACAAGGTAAAGCAGCGTAAAAGCCAACACGCGTGTGAGTATATCTTCGCGTACTAAATGACCATTATACCTGATGGGAATTATTGCATTGGGATGAATTAGTCGTTTAAATTCGTAGTAGCATGCTTTCCCTGAGATTACTATACGAATCATTTTTATACCGCCACTGGTTGACCCTGCTGAAGCTCCGGTCAGCATTACAATCAGTAAAATAACCCATGTAAGTGGTTTCCAATACATGTAATCTACAGTACAAAAGCCAGTTGTAGTCATCAACGACGATACAGTAAACATCGAATCGCGCCAGGCTTTTTCTACAACCGGAAAACTGAATGGTTTAGAAAAGTCTATCATTGATAACGCCACAATAATTACAAAAGAGAATAGCACTATTATGTAATATTTAAGCTCTTCATTCTCTTTTATTTTCTGAAATTTATTTTTAAATCCGAAATAATACAAACTGAAATTGATACCGGATAAAATCATAAATATTGATATAATGTACTGTATATAAGCCGAATCCCAATATCCTATACTGGCTTGCTTGGTGGAGAAACCACCGGTAGCAATGGTTGCAAATGAATGATTTACAGCATCGAACAGATTCATTCCACCAAAAAGAAGCAAAATTGTTTCGGCAGTAGTAAGTATTACATAAATCAGAAAAAGTCGTTTGGCAGTTTCATTTATCTTCGGATGAATTTTATCTTTGGTTGGACCCGTGGTTTCTGCCCCAAAAAGCTGTGTGCCACTGGTGCTGAAAACCGGAAGTATGGCCAGTGAAATAACAATAATTCCTAAACCACCAACCCAATGCGTCAAACTTCGCCAAAACAACATGCCATGTGAAAGTTCTTCAATATTATTCAATATTGAAGCACCTGTGGTGGTAAAACCAGAAATTGTTTCGAAAAAAGCATTGGTAAACGAAGGAATGCTTCCACTCAACCAGAAAGGTAAAAGTCCTATCAACGAGAATATTATCCAGGTAAAAGTGACAATTACCGAACCTTCCCGCTTGCCAATGGATGGAGATGGATTTCTTCCTAAAAAATAAGTAAGTCCTGAAAACGCAAGACTTATTAATGAAGAAATAAAAAAATAATGTGCATCACTTTCGCCATAAATAAGTGGAATAAGGCAAACGAACAATAACAAAACACTTTCAACAAGCGCCAGGCTACTCATTACACGAAGAACCAAACGAAGATTAAACTCTTTGTTCATCTATTTGAAATTAAATTGTTTAAAAAATCAAATATAGTATTTTGGGCGGAGTGTTAATAAACAGCGGCGACACCAATACGATTGAAGGTTCTGTATTATTTCAAAAAAGTAATCTTTAATGATGATTTTTTGAAAGATGGCGCAAAAGTACAACATAATTTGTAATTTGCGACTTTGTTGTCTTATCTTTTCCAAAATACGGGTGTAAATATCAGCAGAACTGTAAATATTTCTAAACGACCTATTAACATAATAATTGATAAAAACCATTTAGAAATATCGGGTAAATGGGAAAAATTGTAAGCAGGTCCAATATTTCCTAATCCCGGTCCCACATCACTCAGGCAGGTAATCATGCCGCTAAACGATTCTATATAACCTAAGCCACTGATACTCAAAAGAGTTGATCCTGCAAAAATTATTATAAAGTATAATAAAGCAAATGCAAGCACCCTTGCAATCACTTCATCTCCCACAACATGTTGATTATATCGCACCGGAAATACTGCATTAGGATGAATAAAGCGTGTAAATTCGTAATAAGTATATTTGAAAACCAACAATACACGAACTACTTTCATACCACCGGC